>DASYUP010000490.1:0-7925 GCA_036001185.1 Thermoanaerobaculia bacterium | reverse complement strand
GGAAGCGCACACCGCCGAGGGCGCGGGCCATCACCGCGCAGGTCTGCTCGGCGAGGTCGATGGCGCGGAAGAGCGGCGCCTTGAGCAGCTGGAGGTCGCGGTGGTAGCCGGAGGGGAGCTTGGCGGTGATCGCCAGCGCCTCCACCATGCAGGCCTGGGCGGTGGCGGTGCGGCCGCGCACCAACTCGAAGACGTCGGGGTTTCTCTTCTGCGGCATGATCGACGAGCCGGTGGTGAGCTCGGGGGCGAGCTCGACGTAACCCAGCTCGGCCATGGCGAAGAGCACGACGTCGGCCGCCAGCCGGCCGAGGTCCTGCATCAACAGCGCGATCTCGGCGAGCAGCTGCGCCTCGGCCTTGCCGCGCGAGGGCTGCACGGCGGTGACCGGCTCTTGCGGCGCCGCGAAGCCGAGCTTCCTCGCCGTCGCCGCGCGGTCGAGCGGCAGCAAGGGCACGCCGTAGCCGGCCGCCGAGCCGAGCGGGCACTTGTCGAGGCGGCGGCGCACGAGGGCGATGCCCTCGGCGTCGTCGCGCAGCTCCGCCGCCCAGCCGCCTGCCCACAGCGGCACCGAGCTCGGCATCGCCGGCTGCGAGTGGGTGTAGCCGGGCAGCGGCGTCTCCGCCTCGCGCGCCCCGAGCGCGTCGAGGGCGGCGGCGACGGCTTGGGCGCCGCCCTGCAGCGTCGCCACCGCGTTGCGCAGGTACAGGCGCAGCGCGGCGAGCACCTGGTCGTTGCGCGAGCGCCCGAGGTGCACCCGCCGCGCCGCCTCGCCGATGCGGGCGGCGAGGCGCTCCTCGAGGGCGGTCTGCGCGTCCTCGTCGGCGAGCTCGATGCGCCACTCGCCGGCGGCGTGGGCGGCGCCGAGGGCGCGCAGGCCCTCGCGCACGGCGTCGAGGTCGGCGGCGGCGAGCAGCCCCGCCTCGTGCAGCGTCTCGGCGTGGGCGATGCTCGCCTCCACCTCGTAGGGGACGAGGCGCGCGTCGAGCAGATGGTCCTCGCCGGCGGTGTAGCGCAGCACCAGGTCGTCGAGGGGCTCGCCCTTGTCCCAGAGGCGGGTCATGGGGTGTTCGCGGGGACGAGCCCCGCCCCTACACCCGATTCGGATCCGACCAGCGTTGCGCACTGGCGCACGAAGGACTGGTAGAACGCCGCGCCCGCCACGATCTCGTCCTCCCCCACCCACTCGTCGGCGGTGTGCGAGCGCTCGCTCACCCCCGGGCCGCACTTGATGGCCGGCGCGCTGGCGACGTGGACGAGGTCGGAGAGGGTCGGCGAGCCGTAGAGGCGCGCCGCCGGCCGCGCCAGGAGCGCCGCGCGCACCACCAGCGCGTCCTCGGCCGTCTCGCGCGGTTCGAGGCGGCTCGACAGCACGCGCACCTCGCTCGCCGCCAGCGCCCGCACCCGTGCCACCACCTCGTCGTGCGAGGCCGCCGGCGTCGTGCGTACGTCGAGCACCGCCGTCGCCTCCGCCGGCACCACGTTGCGGGCGGTGCCGGCCCGCACCACCGTCGGTTGCAGGGTGGTGGCGCCGAGGCGCGGGTGCGGGGGTGCCAGCTCGGCGCCGGCCAGGGCCAGCAGGTCGCGGGCGAGCAGCAACGCGGCGTTGTCGGCGCCCAGCGCCGCGGCGTGGGCGGCGTGGCAGCCCTGGCCGCGCGCCACCAGCTCGAGCACCAGCAGCCCCTTCTGGGCGCTCGCCAAGTCGAGGCTGGTGGGCTCGCCGAAGACGGCGCCGAGCAGCGGCACGCCGCGCTCGGCGAGCGCCGCCAGCACCCGCTGCGTGCCGGCACCGCGAGTCTCCTCGCCTTCGACCAGCGCCAGCCCGAGGGCGAACGGCAGTGGCTCGTTGCGGAGAGCGAGGAAGGCGGCGGTCATCGCCGCCACCGAGGCCTTGGCGTCGTTGCTGCCGAGGCCGTGGACGCGGCCGTCGATCACCACCGGAGTGAAGGGATCTCGGCTCCAGCCCTCGCCGGGCGGCACCGTGTCGAGGTGGGTGTCGAGCAGCAGCAGCGGCGCCGGGGCCGGCCGGCCGCCGCCGCTCGCCGGCTCGACGATCGCCAGCAGCGTGTCGCCCAGGCGCAGCGGCGTCGCGCCGCCCTCGCGCAGCAGCTCCTCGAGAAAGCCGGCGATCGCCGCCTCCTCCCCGGAGACCGACGGGATCGCCACCAGTCGCCGGTGCAGCGCGAGCAGCGCCTCAGCTTCCATCGTTCACGGCAGCGCCGGCTCCGCGGTGGCCGCCTGCTCGGCGGCGGTGAGGGTGGCGAGCTCCGGCACCACCAGCGTCCCCGACCCCTCGTTGGTGAACAGCTCGAGCAGCAGGCCGTCGGGCACCCGCCAGGAGACCAGGTGAGCACGCGGCACGCCGCCGACGAGGGCCTTCTCGAGGGCCGCCGACTTGGGCGCCATGCCGCCGTTGAGCACGCCGCGCGCCCGCATCTCGGCGAGGCCGGCGAGATCGACGTAGGAGATCAGCGAGCGCGGGTCGGCCGGCCGCTCGAGCAGGCCCGCGACGTCGGTGAGCAGCACCAGCTTGACGGCGCCGAGGGCGACGGCCAGCGCCGAAGCCACGCCGTCGGCGTTGCAGTTGAGCAGCTGGCCATTCTCGTCGGCGGCGAGCGGCGACACCACCGGCAGGAAGCCGCCGGCGAGCAGGGTGGAGAGGACGCCGGGATCGACCGCCACGACATCGCCGACGTGGCCATAGTCGACGCTCTCGCCCTCGACCATCTGCGGCGGCCGCCGCTGCGCCCGCACCAGCCCGGCGTCGACCCCCGACAGCCCCACCGCCGGAATGCCCAGGCCGCGGCAGGCGCCGAGCAGGGCGGTGTTGGCCTCGCCGTTGAGGGTCATGACCGCGGCGGCGAGGGCCACACCGTCGGTCACCCGACGGCCGGCGACGAAGCGTGGCTCGCTGCCGAGCGCCCGCGACAGCGTGCTCGCCTGGGCGCCGCCACCGTGCACCAGCACCACCTTGATGCCGAGGTGCAGCAAGGCGTCGACCTGCTCGAGCACCTCGCGGGTGGCCGCCGGCTCGGCGAGAACGCCGCCCCCGACCTTGACGACGAACACCTTGCCCTTGAACAGGCGCATGTAGGGAAGCGCCTCGCGCAGGCCGACGTCGGCGTGGCGTTGACCGATGTCTTTCATCGTTCGAGCTCCTCGGCCGTTGCCACCGTTGCCATTCCGCCGGCCTTCTCGGGCGTGTGGGCGGTGCTTGCCCCCGCCCGTGCCTGCGCACCGCGCCCCGCGCCCACCAGCATGCGGTGCAGCACCGCCATCTGCACCCACATGCGGTTGCGCGCCTCGTGCACCACCACCGAGCGCGGCCCGTCGAGCACCGCGTCGGTGACCACCACGTTGCGCCGCACCGGCAGGCAGTGCATGAAGCGGCAGTCGCTCTTCGCCTCGTCGAACCAGTGGTCGTCGACGCACCAGAGGCCGAGGGCGCGGCGCCGCGAGGCCTCGGCATTGGCGTTGCCGTAGAGCTCGGGGGAGCCCCACGACTTGGCGTAGACCACCTGCGCGCCCACCATCGCCTCGCCGGGGTCGATGGTCTCGCGCACGCTGCCGCCGGAGAGCTCGGCCGCCGCCCGCGCCCGCGCCAGCACCGGCTCGGGCAGGCCGTAGCCGTGCGGCCTCGCCACCACCACCTCCATGCCGCGCGCCGCCGCCATGTGCACCGCGGCCGCCGGCACCGCCAGCGGCAGTGGCTTGGGGTGGCAGGCCCAGGTGAGCACGAAGCGGCCGTGGCGCGGCAGCTGGAGATCCTCCATGGTCTTCCAGTCGGCGAGCGCCTGGCAGGGGTGGTCGATGGCGGACTCGAGATTGATCAGCGGCACCGGACAGACGTCGGCCATGGCGCGAAAGCTCGAGTCGGCGAGGTCAGCGGCGAGGTCCTTGCCGCCGGCGAAGGAGCGGATCCCCAGCGCGTCGGCGTACTGCGCCAGCACCGGCACCGCCTCGCGCACGTGCTCGGCGGCGTCGCCGTCCATCACCACGCCGCGGCGGGTCTCGAGCTGCCAGCTCCCCTGCCCCGGCGAGATGACGAAGGAGCTGCCGCCGAGGCGCGCCATCCCCGCCTGGAAGGAGGCGAGCGTGCGCAGGGAGGGGTTGAAGAAGAGCAGCGCCAGCACGCGGCCGGCGAGCGCCTGCGGCTCGGGACGCAGCTCCAGCCGCGCCGCCAGCGCCAGCAGGTCGAGCACCTCCTCGCGCGGCACCTCGGCGAGCGACAGCAGGCGCCTCATGGCGCCACCTGTGTCGGCGACGCCGGAAGCTCGGCGCCCACCTCGGCGAGAGCGCCGGCGAGCAGGTCGACGTGCTCGGCACCGGTGACCAGCGGCGGCAGCAGCCGCAGCACGTGCGGGTCGGCGCTGGTGCCGGTGAGGATGCCGCGGGCGAGCAGCGCGTCCACCACCTGGCGCGCCGGCGGCGCCGTGCGCAGACCGACCAGCAGGCCGGCGCCCTGGGCGGCGACCACCGGGCCGACGACGCAGCGCTCGCGCAGGCGTGCGCCCACGTCCCGCACGCGTGCCAGCAGGTCCTCGCCGGCGATGACGTCGAGCACGGCGAGGATGAGAGCGGCCGCGAGCGGGCCGCCGCCGAAGGTGCTGCCGAGGTCGCCGACGCCGACGCCATCGACCACCTCCTCGCTGGCCAGCACGGCGCCGGCCGGGAAACCGCCGGCGAGCCCCTTGGCGACAGTGAGCAGATCCGGAGTGACGTCGTACATCTGCGCCGCAAAGGGCCAGCCGGTGCGTCCCATCCCCGACTGGATCTCGTCGAAGATGAGCAGCGCGCCGGCGCGACGGGTGGCGGCGCGCGCCGCGGCGAGGTAGTCGCGGCCGAGGTCGAAGGCGCCGGCCACCCCTTGCACCGGCTCGACGATGAAGGCGGCGACGTCGTCGCCGATCGCCGCGACGAGGGCCTCGCGGTCGCCGCGCGGCACGAAGGTCACGTCGAAGGGAAACCGCGCGAAGGCGTGCCGGTGCTTGCCCCACGACACCGCCGCCGCCGCCGCGGTGCGGCCGTGGAAGGCGCCCTCGACGGCGACGACGCGCTTCCTGCCGGTGGCGCGCAGGGCGAGCAGCAGCGCGTTCTCGTTGGCCTCGGCACCGCTGTTGACTAAGAAGACGCGCGGCAGGCCGGCAGGTGCGAAGGCGGCGAGCCGCGAGGCCGCCACCTCGCGGATGGCCATCGGCAGGGCATTGCTCTGGAAGAGCAGCGACGCCGCCTGGTCGTGGAGGGCGGCGAGCAGGCGCGGGTGCCCGTGGCCGAGCAGCGCCACGGCGTGGCCGCCCCAGAGGTCGAGCACACGGCGCCCCTGGGCGTCCCACAGCCACACGCCCTGACCTCGCACCGGCGCGAAGGGGAGCTGGTCGTAGACCGGCAGCAGGGCCGGCGGCGCGGACGTGACGTCGGTGGCAACGGAGCTCTCGATCATCGCTTCATCCTTCCTGCAATCGCGCCATTCACAGCCAGCCCAGGCCGGGCGCCGACAACCCGGCGGACTCATCGAAACCGAGCAACCGGTTCATCCACTGCACTCCCCCGCCGGCCGCCCCCTTGACGAGGTTGTCGAGGACGGCGAAGGCCACCAGCGCCTCGCCGTCGGCGGCGACCGCGAGGCGGCAGCGGTTGCTGCCGACGACGTCCTGCAGGCGCGGCGGCTCGGCCAGCACGTCGACGAACGGCGCGCCGGCGTAGAAGCTCAGGAGCGCCTCGCGCGCCGCCGCCGCGGTCGTCCCGGCGCGCGGCCGCATCACCAGTGTGGCGTGGATGCCGCGCGCGAACGGCCCCGCCTGCGGCACGAAGCGGATGGTCGCCGGCGCCCCGGCGGCGGCCGCCAGTGCCTCCATCTCGGGCTGGTGGCGGTGCGCGAGCGGCGCGTAGGCGAACAGGGTGCTGCGCCGCTCCGGGTGGTGCGTCGTCGGGGTGGGAGTGCGGCCGGCGCCGGTGCTGCCGGTCACCGCCACGGCGGTGACCCAGGGCTCGACGAGACCGGCGCGCAGCAGCGGCACCGCGGCGAGCAGGACGGCGGTGGTGAAGCAGCCGGGGTGGGCGACGTGTCGGGAGAAGGCGGCATCGACGAGCTCGGGCAGCGCGCAGGTGAAGCGCGGCAGCAGCTCGGGCGCCCCGTGCGGACGCCCGTAGACGGCCTCCCAGGCGGCGGCGTCGGCGAAGCGGAAGTCGGCGGAGAGATCGACGACGGCGAGCTGGCAGCCGGCGCGCTCGGCCTCGCCGAGCAGCTCGGCGAGCAGCAGCGCGGCGGCGCCGTGCGGTGCAGCGCAGAAGACGGCGAGGTGAGGTTGCTCGCCGAACAGGCGCGACAGCCCCTCGCGGCCGGCGAAGGCGAGCCCGCCGACGGCGCCGGCGAGGTGCGGGAAGACCTCCGCCACCGCAACGCCTGGCTTGCTGTCGGAGAGCACCGCTGCCGGCCGCAGCCGCGGGTGGCCGGCGAGAAGACGCAGCAGCTCGCCGGCGACGTAGCCGGAGCCACCGAGGACGAGAGCGGGAAAGCGGTCGGTCGCCGAGGGTTGACGTTGCGGTGTGGTGGTTGCGACGTCGAGAGCGCTTCGCTGCGCTCGCGATGACGGTGATTGGGTCGGCGACGATAGATGCGTCGTCGGCGGTGGATCCGTCGCCGACGATGGATGCGTCGTCGGCGGTGGATGCGTCGCCGACGATGGATGCGTCATCGCGAGGCCCGCGGAGCGGGCCGTGGCGATCTCGACGCCCGAAGTAGCCGGACGGTCAGGCTTCGACTCTACGCGTGTCGCAAGCTCTCCGCCGCCGCGCGTCCCCGTCACGTCGCCTCCTCCACCACCGCCGCATCCGTCGGCGCCGGCGTCGTGGCGACGCCGATCGCCTCGCGCACCACCGCCGCCAGCCGCGCGCCGTCGGTGCGGGCGTTGATCGCCGGCACGCCGAGGCGCTCCTCGATCAGCCGCGTGCCTACCACGTTGTCGGTGGCGGGGCCGGTCACCGCCACCGGCTCGATGCCGTAGTCGCGACGCAGGATCTCCACCCCGCCCCAGGCGGCCACCGGGTCGTTGGCGGCGAGCACCACCGCGGTGAAGGCGGCGCGCACGGCAGCGTCGGCGAGGATGGCGTCGACGCCGTAGGCGCCCAGCAGCCCGTCGCCGAGCTCCACCACCAGCGCATCCGGAGCCGGCGCGGCGGCCAGCCGGGTGATCAGCGTGCGCGTCACCGCCGCCGCGTTCCTCGCCGTCGTCGACACCACGCCGAGGTCGGTGAACAGCGCCGTGCGTCGCGCGCCGGCGTCCTCCATCGCCAGCACGTCGCGACGCAGGGAAACGCCGGTGGCCTTGAGGCCATCGATCTGCAGCCCGGCGTGGGTGAGCTCGCGCACCAGCGCGCAGGCGGCCGCCGTCTTGCCGGCGTTCATGCACGAGCCGACGAGAGCGATCACCGGCACGCCGCGGGCATCGAGCGGCGCCTTCTCGGGGGCGCTCAGGTCGAGCGAGCCGTCGCCGATGCGCGCCGGCTCCCCCACCCGCTCGCCGAGGATGCGGAAGCGCAGCACCGAGCCCAGCACCTCGCAGGCGAACGGCGGCCCGAGGTCGGGGTTGACCGAGTCGCAGATGCCGAGCACGCCACCGAGGTTGAGTAGATGGATGGTGTCGCCGGGCAGGAGCTTCTCGGGCAGGTGGCCGGCGTAGCCGAAGAGCGCCTGGCGGTGCCCCAGCGCGCCGGCGATGACGTCGCCGCGCTTGACCTGCGCCATGCGCCCGGAAGGCAGCTCGAGCAGGTTGTAGGTGCTCTTGTCGTGCAGCACCCGCACGGCCACCACCACCCCCTCCTCGCAGGGGATCTCCGGCGACACCCGCACCTCGCGCTTGAGCGCGCAGGCGCGCGTCACCGAGGCGATCTTGTCGAGCACCACCGCCTTCATTCCTTCCCCTCCCCCC
>DASYUP010000489.1:0-5290 GCA_036001185.1 Thermoanaerobaculia bacterium | reverse complement strand
GCTGTGTAGGCCCGCTGCTCGAGCCGCACGATGGCGAGCACGGCGTCGTGCTCGCGCCGCGCCAGCGCGCGCGCCGCCGCCATCTTGGCGGCGGCGACGCGGGAAGCCCCGCGGCCGCCGGCGAGGGACGCCTCGTCGATGCGCTGGAGCAGCGCCAGCGCCGCCTCTTCGTCGCCGATGGCCCAGCTGGCAAGCGCCTGACGATAGAGGCTGCCGAGGCGGGCCTGGTCGCCCAGCACCGCCCAGGACGCGGCAGGCAGCAACGCCGCCGCCAGGATGACGGACGAGGAAACCCAACGGCGCAACATCGGCGCGGTAATGGTAGCCGCTAGCCGGAGGTGGCAGGGTAGCTCGCCGGTGGACCGTCGAGACCTTCCCGCTTCAGCAACGGCAGCACCGCGCCCCGCAACGCCGGCAGGTCGTCGGCCACCCGCGCCAGCCACCTCTCGATCGGGGTGCCGTGCAGGGTGCCCCGGCGGCGGCGCCAGCCACGCGCGATGGCGACCAGCCGCGTGCCGCGACGCCATGGGGTGACGTCGCTGCGCGCCAGCCGCCAGATGCCGCCGCCGCTGATGCCGTACGGGTGCGGCGGCGGCCACTCGCCGCTCTCCGGGGGCGGATAGAGCACCGCGAGGTCGCCGGCGCGGCCGCGGGCGGCGAGGGTGACGAAGCCCATCGCCTGCAGGCTCGCGCCATTCCAGCCGACGGCGAGCACGCGCTCGGCCGGATAACCTTGCACCAGGTAGCAGAGCTCGTCGCCGCCGCCACCGTTGCCGCCCACGCAGGCGAGCTCGACGAAGCCCAACCCGCGGTTGGCCACCGTCTCGGCGGCGAGCTCGACCCAGGCGACGTCGTCGGGGTCGCTGCGCCGTCGCACGCTGCGGCGCAGGAAGGGCAGCGGCGCTGCGGGGCTGCGGCCGCACGGGACGAGCCGGATCTCCTCATCGCGCGCGTCGTCGACGGTGTGCGCGGCGGTGGCGAGCAGGAAGCGCTCGCCGACCCGCACGAGCGTCGAGCTGCCGATCTCCACCTTGCCCGACACCCGTAGCAGCAGCACGGCCGAGCAGAGCGGGCCAAGGAGCTCGGCGATGGCGTGCGGCGGGGGCGCGGCGTCGTCGGCCATGCGTGGAAGCACCCAGCGCGGGCGCGCCAGCAAGGTTGAGGTTAGCAGCTCAGCGGACCCAGGCGCCGATGGCGGCCATCGTACGGCCGTCGCGGAGGAAGCCGACCGCGCCGGGCAACGAGACGAGCATGACGTCGGGTGTCCAGGCCTGCCTCCTCGGGTCGGATTGTGCGCACCGGCATGGTCTCACCCGTGGGAGACTTCGTCCGTGCGGGATCCGGAGGGGACGCTTGCCGCACCGGCCCCCAGGGGGGCGGTGTTCGTATGCGTCCCGGGCTTCGCCGACGGTGCGCCGACCTGGCGGCCGCTCGTCGCCGCGCTCGCGGACGAGTCGGTCACGGTGACCGTGGTGGACCTCCCGGGTTTCGGCGCCCCGCCAGTCCGCCCGCCGCTGTCGATCCTGGGCTGCGGCGGGCTGGTCACGGATGTGGTCCGGCGCGGGTTCGCCCGCCCGGTCACGCTCGTCGGGCACTCCCTCGGTTCGGTCGTCGCGGTCGAGGCGGCCCACCGGTTGGGTGCGCGATGCGCCGGCGTGGTGTCCATCGAGGGGAACCTGACCCCCGAGGACGCCTACTTCTCCGGACAGGCGGCCGACCATCGCGACGCCGCCGGGTTCAAGAGCGCCTTCGCCGCGCAGGTACGTCGCCTCGCGGCGGAGGGACGGGTACCGGGCAGCTACGCGGACGCCGTCGACGCGGCGGACGCCGAGAGCATGTGGGCGCTCGGTCTCGATGCCCGGGCCAGCGGGGCGTCCGGCGCGTTCGGGATCCGGTACCGCCGCCTGCCGGCCCGCAGCGTCTACCTGTGGATGTCGGCCACCACCCCGCCGGAGACGCAGCGGTATCTCGCCCAGCACTCGATACCGCACCGCCGGCTGCCGGTCGAGCACCACTGGCCGTGGACGGTCGAAGCGGACCTGGTCGCCGGCGCGATGCGCAGCTTCGCGGCGGGCGGTTGACGCTGCGTGTTGAACTCAGTCGCTTAGAGCCAGCCCCAGCGCCTGAGCAAAGCGGGCAGCGGCAGCCCCCATGGCGTCCCGCGTTGCCGCGTCATCGGTCTCCGGATGGGCCGCCACCACCTCGAGACTCCCCGCCGACGGCCTCGCCTTGAGGTCGACCCGCCCCACCAGCCGCTCGCCGGCGAGCACCGGCAGGCAGTAGTAGCCGTAGACCCGCTGTGGCGCCGGCTTGAAGATCTCCAGCACCTGGTCGAAGCCGAAGAGCAGCCGCACGCGGCCGCGGTCCCAGAGCAACGGATCGAAGGGTGACAGCAGCACCGGGCGATCGGCGCGCGGGCGGGCGCGCTCGAGGCGCGCCGCCAGCTCGAGGTCGGCGGGGCGGCACCAGCCGGCGATGCGCTTGCCTTGCCCGTTGACCACCGCGCAGGCGACGATCTCGCGCGCCGCCTCCAGCGCGGCGAGCGCCGCCTGCAGCTCCTCACGCTTGTTGCGCAGCCGCCAGGTGGCAGCGAGGGTGCCGGTGGTGGCCCAGCCATGACCGCCGAGGGCGGTGAGTAGCAGCCGCTGCAGCGACGAGGCGCAGTCGAGCCGCAGGCGGCGCCAGCGCTCGGGGATCACCCGTTCGGTGAGGTCGAAGGTGCGCTGGAAGCCGCGCCGCTCGCGGATGGCGAGCTCGCCGGCCGACCAGAGAGCCGTCGCCACCTTCTTGGCGACCTTGAGCTGCCACCATCCGGTCTGGCTACCGGATGACGGCCGGGCTGGCTGACCACCTTCGCCCTCCAGGTCGAGCGAGCGCAACGGCCCCTCGTCGGCGATCCGGCGCAGCAGCGCGTCGGCGAGCTGACGGTGCTCGCCGAGCAGGTCCCCCCACCAGGGGTGGACACGGTACTCCTCGCGGCGAAAGCCGAAGGCCGGGTAGAGCTCGAGCGGAATCCAGCTCGCCTCGTGCCCCCAGTACTCGAAGAGCGGCGTGCCCGGCTGCAGCAGCTCCTCCCCCAGCCGCGGCGGCAGCCCATCGAGGCGCGACAGCAGCACGATCGTGTGGCTGCGCGCTCCTGCCACCGACACGGTGTCGAGCTGCAGGTAGCCGAAGCGCGCGATCACCGCCTCGGCGGCGCGGCGCATGGCTGCCGTACCGCGGCCGGCGCGCGCCGGCAGACCGCTCCACACCGGTGACAGCAGGCCGGCGCGGGCGAGGGCGAGGCGCCGGGCGGCGCGGAGGGAGAGGGTCTCGACCATGGCGAAGGGCATCGCGGGCGGCCCTGACGGTACACTCGACCGCAGGATGACCACCAGCCGCCGCCTCCTGATCGCGCTGCTTTGCGGTGTTCTCGTGCCGGCCGCCGCCGCTCGCGCCGCCGCAACACCGCCTGCCACCTCACGTGACGCGAGCGACCCCGGCGGGCTCGAAAAGGCGATCGCCGCCCACCCCGGCGACGCGGCTCCCTACCTGCAGCTCGCCGCCGCCCTCGGCGCCGGCGGTCGCGAGTGGATGGGGGCGCACCCGGCGCAGCTCACCGACCTCGCGGCCGCCCTCGGCACGCCGGTGCGTTGAGCGCCGAGACCCGCCGCTGGCGAGCGGCCCTGCTCGCCGCCTTCGTCCTGGCACTGCTGCTGCGACTGCTGGCGGTTGGCCTCCTCCAGGGCTTCGGCTCACCGCCCGACGCCCACGCGCAGCCCGACCAGCTCGACTACGAGCGCACCGCCTGGGCGCTGGCGAGCGGCGAGGGATATGCCGTCGACGGGCAGCCGAGCTCGTTCCGGCCGCCGGGGACCGCCTTCGCCCTGGCGCCGGTCTACCTCCTCGCCGGTCGCTCGTGGGCGGCGGGGCGCTTATGGTTCTGCCTCCTGTCGGCCGCCACCTGCGTGGCGCTGGCGCTGCTGGCGCGCCCGCTCTGCGGTCCCACGGTGGCGCTGGGCGCCGCCATCGCACTCGCCCTCGACCCCGCGCATCTGTACTACTCGCTGCACTTCCTCAGCGAGGTGCCGTATGGCCTGCTGATCACCACCGCCACCGCGTTCGCCCTCGCCGCCGCGCGCGCCGAGGAGACGCGACGGGGCGCGCTCCTCGGTCTCGCCGCGGGTGGGGTGCTCGGCCTCGCCGGGCTGGTGCGGCCGCAGGCGCTGCTGGCACTGCCCATTGCGTGGCTGCTCTGGCTCGTTGCTCGCGGGCCAACGCGACGGCGAGTGTCGGCCGCCCTGCTCGCGGCATCGCTCGCCACCGCGGCGGTCGCCGGCGCCTGGGTGGCACGCAATGCCCTCGTCTTCGGCGAGCCACGGCTGGCGACCATCGCCGGTGTCACCTTCTGGGGCGCTCACAACGAGCGCGTGCTCGCCGAGCCGGGGCTGTGCGGGCTGTGGGTCTCGACGCGCCCGTGGATCCGCGACCTCAGCCTGCCGCGCGACGAGGCCCTCTACAACGCCCGCGGCTGGGCGCAAGGAGCGGCGTTCGTGCGACGCCACTGGCGGTCGCTGCCACGGCTCGAGCTCTGCAAGCTCGAGCGTCTGATCGCCCTGCGGCTCGCCACGCCCAACCGCCTCGCGTCGTCCGCCTTCGCCATCGCCTGGTTGCTGGTCGGACCGCTCGCCCTGGTGGGATTCGTGGGCGCCTGGCGGCGCGACCGCGCCTCCGCCATGGTCGCCGGGCTGCCGCTCTTCGCCCTCGTCGCCACGGCCCTGCTCTTCTACGGCTCGATCCGCTTCCGCCACTCCACCGAGCCGATCCTGGTGCTCTTCGCGGGGGCAGGCGCCTCCATGCTCGCGGCTCGTCTCGGCAGCCCCAGGACCAGGGGCGGCCTCATGCGCCGACCGGGCTGACCATCGATCGTGGCGCGCGGCCCGCAGTCGCGCCGCCGCCCTCCGGCTTCCGGGCCTAGCGCCCGAGGAGAGCCAGCATCGCCTGCTTGCTCGCCTCGGTCGCCCCCTTGGTGGCGGAGTTGACGGAGACGGCGACCACCACGTCGGCGCGGTGGGCGATGGCCACGACCGTGAGGAAGGTGTCGGCGCTTCCCTGGTAGACGCTCACCGGTTCGAGTCCCGCCACCGCCCGCACGCCCCAGCCCAACCCGCTCTTGATGCGGCGCGTGTGCATCAGCCGTGAGGTTTCCGGTTTGATCAGGCCCTCGTCGCCGTTGAGCGCTCACAGGTGGCCGATGAGGAAGCGGGCGAGGTCGGGCATGCTCATGTGCACGTCGCCGGCGGGGGCAAGC
>DASYUP010000488.1:0-11132 GCA_036001185.1 Thermoanaerobaculia bacterium | reverse complement strand
GGTACCACGGAAGCGGGGCAAACGGAAGCGACGCTATCCTCTCCGGCGCCGTCTTTTACAAGGACATCGCGTCGTTCATCACCGACCACTCGGTTCAGGAGAATCACCTGATCGACACCGCCAGCCCGAACAGGTCGCGGTGCACGTCGGCCGCCACGCCGGAATTCCCGAATCGCTTTAGCTGCGTGTTCGATATCAACCGGCGCGTCAACGGCGGCGGCGGCAAGATCAAGGGCCTCGAAGTGAGTCTCCTCCAGCCGCTCGGCGCCGGGTTCGGCGTCCAGGCTAACTACACCCACGCCGACGCCGACGCCGACACCGCCGGCCTCGAGATCCCGGGCAACTCCAAGAACTCCTACAACGTGACGGGCTTCTTCGAGAACCAGCGGTTCGCCGCCCGCCTGGCCTACAGCTACCGCTCGGCGTTCTTCGTCACTTTCGACCGCTCGACGCAGTTGAACCAGGACTCGCTGAAGTCCCTGGATGCCTCCTTGGCGTTCAACGTCTTCCGGGGTGTGACCCTCACCTTGGATGGCGTCAATCTGACGGACGAGAAGATCAACCAGTTCGCGACCGATCGCTTCCGGCCCCGGGCCGTGTACGACAACGGCCGCTACTACTTCGCGGGCTTCCGCTTCCAGCATTGACAATGGCTGACTTGAACCTTCCATAGCGTCCAGGGGCCGACCGCCGCTGATCTTGCTCCCTTGGGGCTAGAGGGGAGAGGAGAAGCCGGCTCTCGCTGTTTGGTAGGTTTGTACCTAGACTTAAAGCGCCCCTCCTCAGGGAGGGGCGCATTTTTTTTCCCAGCGGCACGGCACCGCCGGGGCCATGAGCCGGCACCTCCCAGCCGGCCCCCAGCTCGACACACACCCCCGGGTGAGAGTTTCTCGGCCCGGCGGGCACCTTAGATCGAGGGTCCTTGCGGCCGCCTGGATCAACAAAGATGGCGATGACCACACGATGGTCACCGTCAACTCCTGACGACCACCAGCAACATGGGCATCAACGTCCTGCTCAAGGGCACCGAGAGCAACGACGGAAACCCGGCACCTACAAGCTGACGTTCCGCAAGCCAGACCACGACCCGGCACCCGGGATCGGGCTGATGGGCACTGCCGCCCTCGGTGGGCCAGCGGCGCTTGCTAGAGTCGTCGGCCAAGCTCTTCGCAGAGGAGGTGCGGTATGGCCACGCTCTCCCGGCTCGGCCCCTGGGGTCACCTGCGCGCCGAGCCGAACCAGTACGTCCTCCACTTCCGACGCGGCCGGCTGGTGCGCCAGGGGGTCGGGCTCGCCTACTGGTTCAGCGCCCTGTCGGCGGCGGTGTCGCAAGTGCCAGCGGAGGACGTCGAGACCACCTTCGCCTTCCGCGAGCTCTCCGCCGACTTCCAGGAGATCAATGTCCAGTGCACGCTGCGCTACCGCAGCGTCGACCCCGAGCGCACGGCGGCGCGAGTGAACTTCACCATCTCGCTCGCCAACGGCGTCTGGGTGGAGGAGCCGCTCGACCGCCTGGCCAGCCTGTGGAGCCAGCTCGCCCGCCGCCCCGCCCGCGCCTATGTGATGAGCGTGCCGCTGGTCGAGGCGATGCGCTCGGGCGCCCAGGTGGTGCAGTCGGCGATCGAGGAGGCCCTACGCACGCACCCCGAGCTCGAGGCGATGGGGCTGGCGCTGGTCAGCATCCACGTCGAGCAGGTGGCGCCCAGCCCCGACCTCGAGAAGGCGCTGCAGACACCGACGCGAGAGGCGCTCCAGCAGAAGGCCGACCAGGCGAGCTTCGAGCGCCGCGCGATGGCGGTCGAGAAGGAGCGCGCCATCAAGGAAAACGAGCTGGCCACCGAGATCGAGCTGGCGCGTCACCAGGACCAGCTCATCCGCCAGCAGGGCGCCAACCAACTGCAGGCGGTCACCCAGGATGCCGAGGCCGAGCGCGTCAAGGCCGAGGGCGAGCAGCAGCGCCGCCGGCTGGTGGCCGAGTCGGCCGCCGCCGAGACCCGCCTGCTCGCCGACGCGCAGGCCGCGGCGCGCCGCGCCCTCGGCGCCGCCGCCGCCGAGACCGACAAGCTGCAGGCGGCGGCCTGGCAGGACAGCCCCGCCCGCGTGCTCTTCGCCCTCGCCCTCAAGGAGCTGGGGGGCAAGATCCAGCAAATCAACCACCTCAACCTGACCCCGGACCTGCTGAGCGAGGCGCTGACCCGGCTGGTCGACGAGAAGGCCAGCCCGTGACCGCCCCGGCGGCGCGACCCACTGGCGAACGCACCGGCGAGCGCCAGCGGGTCGTGCTGATCACCCGCAAGACATCGCTCGAGCTCCTCCTCGAGCGCCACGGCACCCTGTCGCAAGCGCGCTTCTACCTGCGCGCCCGCGGCGAGGACCCGCAGCGCTACGAAGTGGCCCACGAGCACCAGCGCGCCGCCCTCAGCGCCGTCTCGCAGGCGCTGCCGCCCGACCAGCGGCGCACCCGCGTCGAGCGCGAGCAGCTCGCCCGCTTCCTCTTCGCCGCCGACGACCTGGTGCTGATCGTCGGCCAGGACGGCCTGGTGGCGAACGTCGCCAAGTACCTGCAGGGGCAGACCACCGTCGGCATCAACCCCGACCCGGCGAGCTTCGATGGCGTGCTCTGCCGCCATCCGCCGGCGGCGATGCCGCAGCTGCTCGCCTGGGCGCGCGAGCCGGGACCCACCTTCCGCCTGCAGGAGCGGACGATGGCGATGGCGCGGCGCGAGGACGGCCAGCAGCTGCTGGCGCTCAACGAGCTCTTCGTCGGCCACCAGACCCATCAGTCGGCGCGCTACCGCATCGAGCTGCCGAAGGGAAAGGAGCGGCAGAGCTCGTCGGGCCTCATCTGCTCCACCGGCACCGGCGCCACCGGCTGGGGGCGCTCGATCGCCGAGCAGCGCCACCTGGAGAAGAAGCTGCCCGCCCCCGACGAGCTGCGCCTGGTGTGGTTCGTGCGCGAGCCCTTCCCCTCGGTGGCAACCGGCACCAAGCTGAGCTTCGGCCAGCTTGCCGCCGGCCAGGCGCTGGTCCTCTGGTCGGAGATGCAGCAGGGCGGCACAGTGTTCGCCGACGGCATCGAGGAGGACCGGCTGGAGTTCGCCACCGGCCACCGGCTGGAGGTGCGGGTGGCGGAGCGGCAGCTGCGGCTGGTGGTGCCGGGTTGATGTCGAGCTCCACTTGGCGACGGTGGGGGCGCAACCGGGGAGGCCCTCGACCCGGCCGCCGCCTCCAGGCGCGTCGAAGGCGATCGTCTCGATGCCGACTAGCGCCGCCGTCAGGCGATCGAGCCGATCGAGGCTGGCGCCCAGCCCGTTGCAGAGCAGCAGAGGAGCGAACGCGAAGAGGATGGAGCCGGCGCACGGAGCCGCGTGCGGCGCGGCAGGTCGTCTACAGCGCGCCGGGGTCGTGGGGCGCGCGGGCGCCTCACCGTTCCACCTCGACCTGGTCGCCGGCGGTGGCCTCGGGCTCGGCCGAAATCAGCACCGTGGTCGCCGCCGGCAGCAGCACCCGGTGGGTGTTGTTGCCGAAACGCAGGTTGAGCTCGTAGTAGCCCTCGGGGGCGATGCGGATGATCGTCCCGCGCGCCCCCTTGAGGCCCAGCAGCTCGTTGTGGATGAGGACCTCGTTCGGGATCTCCATCGCCGCCCTCCCGCAAAGAGAAGATCAAATCAGTCGTTCCAGAACCCCTGGTCGCGGTAGTCCTTGAGCTTGCGCTGCAGCGTGCGCAGGCCGATGCCGAGCAGGTGGGCCGCCTGCGCCCGATGGCCGCCGGTGCGCGACAAGGTCTCGAGGATCGCCTGCCGCTCGATCTCCTCCATCGTGCGCGGCGGCCCATCGGCTACCTGGATCGGCGCCGCGCGCCGCGCCGTCGGGCCGCCGGCGCGCAGCTCGGCCGGCAGGTCGTCGACGGTGACCACCTTGCCATGGTGGAAGACCACCAGCGTCTCGATGGCATTCTTGAGCTGGCGCACGTTGCCCGGCCAGTCGTCGCCCGCCAGCACCTCCATCGCCTCGTTGGTGAGCACCTTGGGCTCCTTGCCGTGCTCGGCGCAGATCTGCTTGAGGTAGTGCTCGACCAGCAGCGGGATGTCGGCGCGGCGCTCGCGCAGCGCCGGGATGCGCAGGGTCACCACCTTGAGGCGGTAGTAGAGGTCTTCGCGGAAGCGCCCCTCGGCGACCTCCTTCTCGAGGTCGCGGTTGGTGGCCGCCACCAGGCGGAAGTCGACTTCGATGAGCTCGCTGCCGCCCACCCGCATGACCCGGCGCTCCTCGAGCACGCGCAAAAGCTTGACCTGCAGCTCGGGGTAGAGCTCGCTGATCTCGTCGAGGAAGAGGGTGCCGCGGTGGGCGAGCTCGAACTTGCCGATCTTGCGCGCCACCGCGCCGGTGAAGGCGCCGCGCTCGTGGCCGAAGAGCTCGCTCTCCAGGATGTCGCTGGGGATGGCGCCGCAGTTGATGGCGAGGAAGCGTTCGTCGCGCCGCGGGCTGGCGTGATGCAGCGCGTTGGCGACCAGCTCCTTGCCGGTGCCGCTGTCGCCGATGATCAGCACCGTCGAGCGCGTCGGCGCCACCAGCTGCATCTGCTCGAAGAGGCGCTCCATCGGCGCCGAACGGCCGATGATGGCCTCGAAACCGTAGCGCTTGTCGAGCATCTGCCGCAGCGTCGACACCTCCTCCTTGAGGCGGCGGTTGTCGAGCAGGTTGGTGACCCGCTTGCGCAGCTCGTAGAGGTCGACCGGCTTGGTGAGGTAGTCGTCGGCGCCCACCCGCATGGCCTCGACCGCCGACTCGATGGAGCCGTAGGCGGTGATCAGCACCACCCCGAGGTCGAAGCCGCGGCCGCGCACCTGCTGCAGGAACTCGATGCCGTCCATGCCGGGCATGCGGAGGTCGCAGAGGGCGAGGTTGGGGCCGGGGTTGGCCTCGAGAAAGTCGAGGGCATGGCGGGCGTCGTCGAAGGTGCGCACCGGCAGCCCCGCCTTCTCGATGGCCAGCGCCATCGACTCGCGGGAGCCGGTCTCGTCGTCGATGATCAGGACTTGGGGTCGTTCCATGGGAACGCCATTTTGGCACACGGAACGAGCCCCGTCGAGGGCGCTCCTTCGGAGCCCGAAATCTCAGTGGCGAGGGTGGCTCGTCGCTTGCACCTTGAGCCACCGCGCCCGGGTAAGGCCTGGGCCGAACGGAGGAAGGTTTGCCATGAAGAAGCTCACCAAGTCACTGGTCCCGCTGGCCCTAGTCGCCGCCGGACTGTCTGCGTCAGCCGCCCCCGCCGCAGAGCAGCCGCGGGTGCAGAGTGTGCGTATCGCCGTCGCCGACCCATCCACCGGCGGCGAGCTGGCCGTCCTCAGCCCCGGGCAGGAGATCACCCTCGCCCCCGGCGAGGAGGTGCTGCTGCGGCTCTTCGAGCCCACCGGCGCCCGCCGCGGCGATCGCCGCGTCCTCCCCGCCAACAGCTTTGGCTTCGGTCCCACCACCACGCCGCTGGAGATCGTCAGCTCCTCCCCCGAGCGCGGTGAGGCGCTGGTGCGGCTCAACGCCACGCCCGGCGGCGTCCGCTGGCACGTCGGCTACAAGCTGGCCGACCGGCTGGTGTTGGCGAGCGAGGACCTGCGCCTGGGTCGCATCCTCGTGCGGGTGGCGGGCAATGGCAGTAGCTCGATCACCGGTCGCTCGTACGCCCCCTGGCGTTACAACGGCAACGGGCAGTACAACAGCTATCCCTACTCTCGCCAGGTCGACGAGGTGATCGCCGCCCTCTATCGTGGGATCCTCGTGCGCGATCCTGACCCCGAGGCCGCGGGCTTCGCCAGCGCCGTCGCCCAGCGGGGTTACGACGCGGTGCTGGAGTCGGCGCACAACATCGCCGACAGCCCCGAGAGCCACGGCAGGATCTACGACAGCGGCGTCACCAACGAGCAACGCCTGCTGGCGATCTACAAGCAGCTGCTGGGTATGGACCGGTCGCAGATCGACCGCCGCCAGTGGGACCGCGACCTCGCGGCGCTGTCGCGGGGTGACATCGCCTCGGTAGTGGACGCCGTCGTGCGCTCGCCGCAGTTCCGCAGCCGCTTCGGGTTCTGAGCCGGCGCCCGCGGGGAGCGCGTGGTGCACCCTGGGCACCCTGCGCCTGCCGATGTTGCAGCGTAGGGTGCGCACCGTGCACCATCTCTCCCTCGATTGCGCGTGATCCGACTCCTCGCCGTCGCCGCCGTTGGCGGCGCCCTGCTGCTCGGCGCCTGGTTCGCTGCCACCGTGCCGGAGGCCCGCGTGCCGCCGCCGCGATCGCTGCCGGCGACGCTCGCGGCGCCGGCCGCGCACCCCACGCCACAGGCGCCACCGGTGCTGCCGCCGGCCCAGTGGACGTCCCGCTTCCGCACCCTCGAGCAGCAGGGTGCCTGGGAGGAGCTGGGCGAGCTGCTCGACGAGCTGCTGGCCCGCCTCCCCGCGCTCTACGAGGCCGATCGGCTGGGCTACCTGCAGGCCCGCGCCGCGCGCCAGGCGGGTGACGACGACCGTGCGGTGGCGCTGTTGGCGCCGTTTCTCGCCCCGGGAGATCCGTTTCGCCCGCTGGCCCTGCACCACGCCGCCGAGCTGGCCGCCGCCGGCCGCCACCCCGAGCAAGCGGCGGCCTATCGTCGCCAGCTGCTGCTCGAGCACCCGGGATCGCTCTACTGGCAGGAGAGCCTCGACCAGCAGCTTGCCTGGCTGGGTCGCAACGCCGGCCCGGCCGCGACGCTCGCCTTTGCCGAGGCCGCCCTGCCGCTCGCCGGTGACGAGAGGAGCCGGCGCGCCCTCGCCGCCGCTCGGGTCGCCGGGCTGCTCACCGGCGGCGAGGGCGCGCCGGCGGTCGCGGAGGGCACGCGGCTGCTCGCCGCCTCGACCCAGGACGACGCCGCCGAGCGGGTCGCCCTGCTGCTCGACCGACCGGCGATCCTTCCCGGTCTGAGCGGCGAGCAGCTGCGCAACGTCGGCGACAGCATGCTCCACCACCGCCGCTGGGATCGCGCCGTCGAGCTCTTCCTGCTCGCCCGCCGCGAGCTGCCCCGGCAGCGCGGCGAGCTCGACTTCGCGATGGGGCGCGCCCGCTTCTTCGCCGAGCAGTACGCCGATGCCGAGCGCCTCTACCGACGCGCCGCCCTCAACGCCGCCAGCCGCGGCGACCAGGCGCGCTTCCTCTTCCACGCCGCACGCGCCGCCCAGCTGCGCGGCCGCGACAAGGAGGTCGAGGCGCTGCTCAGCGAAGCGATCGCCGTGCCGGGCCGCTTCGAAGCCACCAGGGCGGCCATCACCGCGCGCATCCGCCAGCGTGTGTACGGTGGCCACCTGGTGTCGGCGCGGGCCGACCTGGCGTTGCTGCGGCGACTCTTCCCGCGCGACCGTGCGCTGGCCGAGGGAGCGGTGGCGCTGGCGATGGGCCAGCTCGCCGCCGGCGATCGCGACGGCGCCCTCGCCGCCCTCTCCGTGGTCAGCGTCACGGAGAAAGGAAGGCCTGGCCCCTTCGACGCCTACGCCCTCGCCGAGGTCGCCTACTGGCGGGCCCGCGCTGGTGAGGGGACCGACGACCGCGCGGCGCTCGGCGGCTACCTGGCGGTGCTGCGCGCCGAGGTACCAACGCACTTCGCCTACCTGGCACG
The DNA here is from genome assembly GCA_036001185.1 of Thermoanaerobaculia bacterium. GTDB lineage: Bacteria > Acidobacteriota > Thermoanaerobaculia > Multivoradales > JAIOJS01 > DASYQD01. Next base: position 3,495 of record DASYUP010000488.1, on the reverse strand, counting down.
CCACCGGCTGGCGCGCGAGCCGCTGGCCCGCCAGGCGGCGGCGCTGGCCGCCGAGCGGCGGCGCCAGGCGCGCGCCTATCTCGTCGGCGGGGACGCCGAGCAGGCGCGACAGCTGCAGACCGACGCCGTGCTGCTCACCGGCGGCGCAGCGGACGACCTGGCGCTGCTGGCCAGGATCTACGCGGCGCTACCCGCCTTTCGGGGCGTCCTCGCCGCCCGCCCGCTGCCGTTGCCGAGCTTTCCGCTCGCCGCCGCAGCGGCGCCCGACGAGCTGCTGGCGGCGATGGGTCTCCATGACGAGGCGGTGGACAGGGTCGGCGAGCGTTATCCGCTCACGCCCTTCGTCTCCGGGCTGACGCGCAGCGTCGCCTACCGCCTGGGCGACGCTTCCCGCCCCTCCATCCAGGCGGTCGAGTCGCTGATGGACCAGGTGCCGCGAGGCTTCGTGCCCCAGCTGCTGCCGCGGCTGCTGCGCGAGCTGCTCTACCCGCGCTACTTCTACGACTGGATCGCCGAAGACGCGCAGCGCTACCAGACCGACCCGCGGTTGCTGCTCGCCATCATGCGCGAGGAGTCACGCTTCAACCCGCGGGCCAAGTCGGCGGCGGCGGCGCGAGGCCTCATGCAGCTGCTGCTCACCACCGCCCGCCAGGTGGCGCAGGGGCTGGGCGTGGTGGAAGTCGCACCCGAGGACCTCTACGATCCCCGCCTCGTCATTCAGCTGGGCGCCAAATACGTCGCCGACCTGCAGGAGCAGCTCGGCGGCGACCCTTACGCCACCGCCGCCGCGTACAACGCCGGGCCGGCGCAGGCGAAGGTCTGGCTGCGCCTCGCTCCCGCCGCCGGCCACGACTACTTCCTGTCGACGGTCAGCTTCCCCGAGACCCGCCACTACGTGCGCAAGGTGCTCAACAGCTACGAGCGCTACGGCGAGATCTACCAGGGGCAGCCGCCCACGGGCGGCGTGCGGGCCGAGCCGTAGGCGCGGCGAGTGCGGCGTTCGCGCGTTACGGGCGCCCGCCCTCGACCGACGGCGGCACGTCGAGCGCGCTCAACGCCTCGGTGGGCCCGAGCCTGAGCCAGGGGTCGCTCGCCGGGGTGAGGAAGAGGTCGCTGTACACCCAGACGTTGAAGTCCTGCCAGCGCGGCGTGGCGTCCGCCTGCGACAGCTCGACGTGCAGCCGCCGGTGTAGGAACGCCTCGTTGCGCAAGCTGTCCTCGCCGAGCCGCTGCTCGAGGCGCAGGAGGGCGGGCCCGAGCTCGGCGCGCACCGCCGCCGGCGCGCGGGCGGCGACGAGCTGGCGACTCTCCGGCGACAGCTCGGCCTGCCACTCGCTGGTGAGGGTCAGCTCGTCGATCGCCCGCGACGCCGTGGGGGGCTCCGGCGGCAGGCCGAAGGCGGTGAGCATGGGCGCCTCGACGCGCGACTTGCTGAGCGCCAGGCGCGCCACCTCGGCGGCGCTGAGCGGGCCCGCGGGCGGCGTTGGCTGCTCGCCCCAGGCCGCCCGCGCCGCGTTCTTCTCCCAGCCGTATTTGACGAGCTGCGCCACCAGCTCGTCCACCACCGCCTGCTGGCGGCGGCCGTGCTCCTCGCGCGACCGCGCCGCGAAGGAGGCGTCGTCCAGGGACGCCCAGGAGCCGGCGAGCGCCGCCTCCTCGCGCAGCCAGGCGAGGAAGCGGTGCGGCGCGTAGAGACCCGGCAGGGCGTCGACCAGGCGACCGCGCGAGTCGAGCAGGTAGTGGATGCTGTTGCCGGTGACGGTGCCGACCAGCCGCCGGCCGTCCCCATAGTCGATCGTCACCTTCGGCACCGGGCGCTCGGAGGACCAGTAGAGCACCGCGTGCTCGCGCAGCCAGCCGGCGATCGCCGGGTCGCTGTAGAGGACGAGACGGAAGAAGCGGCTGTTGGCGCAGGAGAGCTCCTCGTCGAGCCGCCCGAGCAGGCGCAGGACGAGGATGGGCCGGCCGCTCGCCGCCGCGGCGGCGCGAGCAGCGTCGTAGTCGGTGTACCAGGAGAGGCGGGACGATGCGCAGTCCACCTGGGCGCACACGAGGTCGAGGGCGCGCCGGTAGCGGGTATTGTCGCGCCGCCCCGGCTGGGAGACGCCGGCGTCCACCAGCGCAGACAGCCCCGCCGGCCCGGCGGCCCGCAGGGCGCCTGCCGCCGGGAGGTCACCGCCGGCCGCAGCGGCGGGCCAGCACGGCGAGGTCCGGCGAGGTCGCCGCCCCAGCACGCACGGCCCCCGGCGCCAGCGCGAGCCCCACCGCCGCCAGCCTCAGCACCCAACGCCGACCACTCGCCTGGCGCATGCCGATTCCCTCCCCGTGCCGCGGGTCAGCGCAACGGTCGTGCCTGCGTGCAGCGCATCGCTTCGCCAGCGCCGCCGCACGCCGCGCACCGGGCGGAGCCGAGCCCCACGCATGACGCACTGCGGCATCCGCTGGTAGGATGCCGGACCCATGGCGACCGTGCGTTCCTTCCGCGCCGTGCGACCCACGCCCGAGCTCGCCGCCCGCGTGGCGAGCGTGCCGTACGACGTCGTGGACACCGCCGAGGCGCGGGAGCTGGCCGCCGGCAATCCGCTGAGCTTCCTCCACGTCATCCGCCCCGAGATCGACCTCCCGGCCGGCACCGACCCCCATGCCGACGAGGTCTACGCGCAGGGCGCCGCCGCCTACCGGCGCCTCCTCGACGACGGCGCCCTGCGCCGCGACGAGGCGCCGGCGCTGTTCGTCTACCGCCAGGTCATGGGTGGGCATGCGCAGACCGGCGTGATGGGCGTCGCCGCCGTCGACGAGTACGACGACGACCGCATCAAGAAGCACGAGAAGACCCGCCCCGACAAGGAAGACGACCGGGTGCGCCACCTGCTCGCGCTGTCGGCGCACGACGAGCCGGTCTTCCTCGCCTACCGCGACCGCGACGCCATCGATGCTCTGGTGGCGGCGGCCGCCACGACGGCGCCGCTCTACGACTTCACCGCCCCCGACAGCGTCCGCCACACCGTCTGGCGGGCCCCGGACGGCGGGGCCCTCGAGCGCGCCTTCGCCGCCGTGCCGGAGCTCTACGTCGCCGACGGCCACCACCGCTCGGCGGCCGCCAGTCGCGCCCGCACCGCCCGCGGCAACGGCGGCGAGGCCGACTTTTTCCTCGCCGTCGTCTTCCCCGCCGGCCAGCTCCAGATCCTCCCCTACCACCGCGTCGTCCACGACCTCGCCGGGCGCAGCGCCGAGCAGTTCCTCGCTGCCCTGCGCCAGGTGGCGACGGTGCGGCCCGGCGGGCCGGTCCCGGCCGGGCGCGGCCGCTTCGCCATGTACCTCGACGGCCGCTGGCACGAGGTCGAGGCCCCGGCGGCGCGGCTCGCCGACCCCGATCCGGTCGCCTCCCTCGACGCCGCCATCCTGCAGTCGCTGGTGCTGGCGCCCCTGCTCGGCATCGACGACCCACGCACCGCCGAGCGCATCGAGTTCGTGGGCGGCATCCGCGGTCCCGAG
>DASYUP010000487.1:0-2795 GCA_036001185.1 Thermoanaerobaculia bacterium | reverse complement strand
GGACATAGAGTGGCGTCATGCCAGAGATCCGCTTCTACAGCCGGAAGCCGCCGCCACGGAGGCGATCTCGATGAGTCGCCGGCAGGTCTCGAGGCTCATCGCCGCCGCCTGCGCTGCGACCGTGGCCGCGGGGTGGGCTGGTGCACCGGCGCAGACGCAGGGGGCGGGGGCTCAGCCCGGCGTCGCCGAAGGGCGTTCGCGCAACGACACGCGCACGAGGCCCGATCTCGGCCCCAATGTCATCGTCTTCGACCGCTCGATGACGTCGGAGGCCATCCAGAGCAGGCTCGACCAGATCCTCGCGCAGCAGGAGCGGGCCCAGTTCGGCGACGGCCGCTACGCGCTGCTCTTCGCCCCCGGCACCTACCGCGTCGACGTCAACGTCGGCTACTACACGCAGGTGCTGGGCCTCGGCCTCCTCCCCGACGACACCGTCATCGCCGGCGCCGTCCATGCCGAGGCCGACTGGATGGGCGGCAACGCGACGCTGAACTTCTGGCGCGGCGCCGAGAACCTCGCCGTCGACCCCGCGGGGGGCAGCGACCGCTGGGCGGTGTCGCAGGCCGCGCCCTACCGCCGCATGCACCTGCGCGGCGACCTGGTCCTCGACGACGGCGGCTGGTCGAGCGGCGGGTTCTTCGCCGACGTCCGCGTCGATGGCGTGGTGAGCTCGGGCTCGCAGCAGCAATGGTACGCGCGCAACACCGAGCTCGGGAGCTGGGTCGGCAGCAACTGGAACATGGTCTTCCAGGGAGTGGCCCATGGGCCGGCGGGCAGCTTCCCGCAGCCGCCGTACACCACGCTCGCGACCACCCCAGTCGTGCGCGAAAAGCCGTTCCTCTACGTCGACCGGGCCGGCCGCTATCGGGTCTTCGTGCCGGCCTTGCGCACGAGCTCGGCGGGCACCAGCTGGGGCCATGGCCGCGCCGCCGGCACCTCGCTGCCGCTCACTCGGTTCCACGTCGTCAAGGCCGGCGCCACGGCGGCCAGCATCAACGCCGCCCTCGCCCGCGGCCTCCACCTGCTGGTGACGCCCGGCATCTATCCCCTCGATGACACCATCCGCATCACCCGCGCCGACACGGTCGTGCTGGGCCTCGGCCTCGCGACGCTGCAGGCGGACGAAGGCGTCATGGCGCTGTCGGTGGCCGACGTTTCGGGAGTCAAGATCGCCGGCCTCCTCATCGAGGCGGGGACCACGAGCTCGCCGACGCTGATCGAGGTCGGCCCCGCCGGCTCCTCGCACCACCACGCGGCCAACCCGACCTCGCTGCACGACCTCTTCTTCCGCGTCGGCGGCGTGCACGCCGGCAAGGCGACGGTGAGCCTGCGCATCAACAGCCACGACGTCATCGGCGACCACCTGTGGTTGTGGCGGGCCGACCACGGCAGCGGCGTCGGCTGGACGGCGAACACCGCCGACACCGGCCTCGTCGTCAACGGCGACGACGTCACCATGTACGGCCTCTTCGTCGAGCACTACCAGAAGCAGCAGACGATCTGGAACGGCGAGCGGGGGCGGACGTTCTTCTACCAGAACGAGCTGCCCTACGATCCGCCGGACCAGGCGAGCTGGATGGACGGCAGCTCGCGCGGCTATGCCGCGTACAAGGTCGGCGACGCGGTGACGACCCACGAGGCCTGGGGCCTGGGCAGCTACTGCTTCTTCCGCACCAACCCGCAGGTGGTGCTCGACCACGCCTTCGAGGCACCGACCCTGGCGACGGTGCGCTTCCGCAGCCTCACCACCGTGTCGCTGGGCGGCGGCGTGGGAACGATCGCGCACATCATCAACGACGCGGGGGATCCGGCGAGCTCGGGCCACACCCTGGCGACGCTCACGAGCTATCCCTGATGCAGTGGCGGTCGGCAGGCGTCGCCAACCGCCAACTGCCATGCCCGGCACCCTCTCCCCCGGGGTCGGCGGCGCGCAAGATCATTCAAGCCGGGGCGCCAGACGGCCAGCTATGCTTTCTCGCTGGCGAGGCATCCTGTGCCAACACGGACCCTCTTGTTCCAAGGCCTGGGGATGTCGGTGGTGGATTTCCGGTGCGGCTCGAGCTTCCACGACGGCCGCGAAGTCCCGTACCCGACCCACAGCATCGTGTTCGTGCGCCGCGGCGTCTTTCGGCGCGCGGCCGGTAACGACTGGCTGGTCGCCGATCCGAACCAGGTCCTGTTCTTCAACGCCGCGCAGCCCTACCGCTACGAGCATCCGCTCCCCGGAGGGGACGACTGTACGATCCTCACCCTCCAGACCTCGCGAGCGCTCGAGTTGGTGACGGCGCACGCGCCGCGCGACGCCGAACGGCCGGAGGCGCCGTTTCCCCTCGGCCACGCGCTGGGCTCAGGCCGCGTGGCCCGTCTGCACTACGAGCTCCTTCTTCTGCTGCGCCATGGCGCGCCGCGGTTGGCGGTCGAGGACACCTTGGCGGAGCTAGCCGACGGCAGCTTGTCCGCGGCTTACGGCAGGAAGGACCTCGCAGCCGGTGGCGCCGCGGCACGGCGGCAGCACGATCTGGTGGAAGCGGCGAAGCTCGAGCTCAACCGGTGCATCGCCTCGCCGCCGAGCCTGGGCCAGATGGCCGACGCTCTCGACTGCTCGCCATTCCATCACTCGCGGATCCTCAGTCACTCCGAGGGCCTGCGCCTGCGCAGCTACCTCGGCAGGCTGCGCGCTCGGCTCGCCGCCGAGCGGCTGCTCCAAGGGACCCGCGACCTCACCGAGCTGGCGCTCGATCTCGGCTACAGCGATCACAGCCATTTCACCAATGCCTTCCGGCGGGCGTGGGGCG
>DASYUP010000486.1:0-8985 GCA_036001185.1 Thermoanaerobaculia bacterium | reverse complement strand
GCGGTGACGTCCAATGTCGCCATCACCGGTGCCGATGGCCCCTCCCCGCCCCGCCCCTCCCCGCCCCCGCCCCGCCCCCGCCCCGCGCCCCGCTGGCCATCGAAGCCCCGCGATCCCTGTGGTAGAACCCGCCGGTGAGCGATCCCTCCACCACCCTCGCCCTCGGCGCCATCTGGTTCGCTGCCTTCCTCTTCTCGACCACCGTGCACGAGGCCAGTCACGCTCTAGTGGCGCTGCGGCTGGGCGATCCCACGGCGTACCACGGCGGGCAGGTGTCGTTGAACCCGATCCCTCACATCCAGCGCGAGCCATTCGGCATGGTGCTGGTGCCGTTGCTCACCTACGCCACCGGTCGCTGGATGATGGGGTGGGCGAGCGCGCCGTACGACCCGCAGTGGGCCATTCGCCATCCGCGCCGCAGCGGTGCCATGGCGCTCGCCGGCCCGCTCGCCAACCTCGGCCTGGCGCTCGTCGCCGGCACCAGCATTCGCCTCGGCACCGCCCTGGGCGCCTTCCAGCCGCCGGCGCGCCTGCAGTACGACCACCTCGTCGAGGTGCCGGCCGGCGGCCTGCTCGGCGGCCTCGGCGCGCTGCTCAGCGTCTTCTTCAGCCTCAACCTCATCCTCTTTCTCTTCAATCTGCTGCCGCTGCCGCCGATGGACGGCAGCGCGGTGCTACAGCTCTTCCTGCCCGAGGAGGCGAGCCGCCGCTGGATGGAGGCTATCCGCCAGCCGATGATCGGCATCTTTGGCATCCTCATCGCCTGGCGCCTGTTCGGCTACGTGCTCCGCCCGCTCTTCGGTCTCGCCTTGCGTCTGCTCTTCCCGGGCGTCAGCTACACTTGACCACCGCCGCGCACCCGCCGATGGACTCCCGCCGCCTCTTCAGCGCCGCCGACGAGGAAGCGATCCGCGCCGCCGTCGCCGACGCCGAGCGGCGCTCCGCCGGCGAGGTGGTGCCCTGGATCGCCGAGGCCTGCGATCCCTACCCCGAGGCGGCGTGGAAGGCGGCGGCGATCGGCGCGCTGGCGGCGCTGGCGCTCGGCTGGACGGCGCGCTGGCTCGCCGGCTCGTGGGGCGATCCGCTGCTGTGGATCGTCCTGCCCGCCCTTGCCGGCGGCGCCCTCGGCCTCGCCCTGGGCCAGCTCGCGCCGCTACAGCGGCTGCTGGTGGACGCCGAGTTGATGCAGCACCGCGTGCAGCGCGCCGCCGACTCCGCCTTCCTGCGCAGCGAGGTCTTCGCCACCCGCGAGCGCACCGGCATCCTCATCTTCCTCGCCCTCACCGAGCGGCGCGTGGTGGTGCTCGGCGACAGCGGCATCAACGCCCACGTCGAGCCGCGGGAGTGGCAGACGATCGCCGACGACATCGTCGCCGGGTTGCGCCGGGGACGGACGGCGGCGGCGCTGGCGGCGGGAATCGAGGCGTGCGGCGAGCTGCTCGCCGAGCGCGGCGTGCCGCTGCGCGAGGAAGACGTCAACGAGCTGCCGGATCGGCCGCGCTTCGAGGGCCACTGAGTGCACCGCTCCTGTTGCCGGACCGTGGCCGCCATGGCGGTGGCACTCGGCTCGCTGTGCGCCGCCACCCCGGTCGCTGCCCTCGACGTTCCGTACCTCTCCGGGCGGGTCGTCGACCTCGCTGACCTCCTGCCGCCGGCCGCCGAGCAGCAGATCAGCGCGCGGCTCGAGAAGCTCGAGCGCGAGACCGGCGCCCAGGTGGCGGTGCTCATCGTGCCGAGCCTCGATGGCGAGCCGGTGGAGGACTACGGCGTCAAGGTCGCCGAGGCGTGGAAGCTCGGCCGCAAGGGAATCCACGACGGGCTGCTCTTCCTCATCGCCCGCGACGAGCACGCCGTGCGCCTGGAGGTCGGCTACGGGCTCGAGCAGAAGCTGCCCGACATCACGTGCAAGCGCATCCTCGACGAGCTCGTCGTGCCGCGCTTCCGCGCCGGTGACTTCGTCGGTGGCGTGAGTGCCGGGCTCGACGCCGTCGAGCGCGCGATCCGTGGCGGCGAGCCGTTGCCACCGCCCCGGCCGCAGCCCCTCGGCGGCACCGACCTTGGCCGGGTGCCCGTTCCCGTCCGGCTGGTCATCGGCGCCGTCTTCCTGGTGTTCATGATCCCGTTCACCCTGGCGGCGCTGAGCTCGCCGGGTTGCAGCGGCTGGATCCTCTACGTCTTCCTCACCCCGTTCCTCGCCGTCTTTCCGGTCGCCCTCTTCGGACGCCAGGGCATCGTCGTGACGCTGCTCTGGCTGGTGCTCTTCCCGGTGGTGCGGGCGCTGCTCGGTCCGCGCCGGCGTGGAGCGGCGCAGCGACCGGGCAGTCGCGCGCTGCGCAATTCCCGCTGGGGCGGCTTCGGCGGCGGCTTCGGTGGTGGCGGCTTTGGTGGCGGTGGCTTCAGCGGCGGTGGCTTCGGCGGCGGCGGTGGTGGCTTCTCGGGCGGCGGCGGCAGCTTCGGCGGCGGCGGCGCCTCGAGCCACTGGTGAGCGCACACCACAGGCCCGAGAGGCGCGCGACACCCTTGATACCATCGCCGCGGAGGCACACGAGATGGCGCAGCCGCAGCCCATGCACGACCTGAGCTGGTACGCCGAGCACGGCGAGGACCTCGATCGCGAGGAGACCGAGGAGTGGCTCGCCGCCTTCGACGACGTGGTCGCTGCCCTTGGCCGCGAGCGCGCGCAGTTCTTGCTCAAGAAGCTCCTCGAGCGCGGCTACGAACGCGGCGTGCGCCTGCCGTTCACCGCCAACACCCCTTACGTCAACACCATCCCGCGCAGCAAGCAGCCTCCCTATCCCGGCGATCGCGCCATCGAGCGGCGGATCAAGAGCCTGTTGCGCTGGAACGCCATGGCGATGGTGGTGCGAGCCAACAAGTACCACGAGGGGATCGGCGGCCACATCTCCACCTACGCCTCGGCGGCGACCCTCTACGAGGTGGGTTACAACCATTTCTTCCGCGGCCGCGGCGACGGCTTCGCCGGCGACCTCGTCTACTTCCAGGGGCACGCCTCGCCGGGCATGTACGCGCGCGCCTACCTCGAGGGACGCATCGACGAGTCCCACCTCGAGGCCTTCCGCCGCGAGCTCGCCCCTGGCGGCGGCCTCTCCTCCTACCCCCACCCCTGGCTGATGCCCGACTTCTGGGAGTTCCCCACCGTCTCCATGGGGCTCGGTCCGATCACTGCCATCTACCAGGCGCGCTTCAACCGCTATCTGCACGACCGCGGGCTTGCCGACACCTCGGGCCGCCACGTCTGGGCCTTCCTCGGCGACGGCGAGACCGACGAGCCCGAGAGCCTCGGCGCCATCAGCCTCGCCGCCCGCGAGAAGCTCGACAACCTGATCTTCGTCGTCAACTGCAACCTGCAGCGGCTCGACGGCCCGGTGCGTGGCAACGGCAAAATCATCCAGGAGCTGGAGACCATCTTCCGCGGCGCCGGCTGGCGGGTGATCAAGGTGATCTGGGGCGACGACTGGGACCCATTGCTCGAGCGCGACACCAGCGGCCTGCTGATCAAGCGCATGAACGAGGTGGTCGACGGCCAATACCAGAAGTACACCGTCGAGGCCGAGGGCTACATCCGCAAGGACTTCTTCGGCAAGTACCCGGAGCTGCTGGAGCTGGTCAAGGACTACTCCGACGAGCAGCTCGCCAAGCTGCGCCGCGGGGGCCACGACCCGGAGAAGGTCCACGCCGCCTACCAGGCGGCGGTCGAGACCGCGGGGTGCCCCACCGTCATCCTCGCCAAAACGGTCAAGGGCTACGGCCTCGGCGAGGCCGGCGAGGGACGCAACGTCACCCACCAGCAAAAGAAGCTCAACGAGGCGGAGCTGCGCCACTTCCGCGACCGCTTCGACATCCCGCTGACCGACACCCAGCTGCAGTCGATCCCCTTCTACCGCCCGCCCGAGGACAGCGAGGAGATGCGCTACCTCAAGGAGCGCCGGCAGGCGCTGGGCGGCTACGTGCCGGCGCGCCGCACGCAGGTGAACGTGCTGCCGGCGCCGGCGGCCGACTACTTCGACGAGTTCTTCGCCGCCGTCGATCGCGACGTGTCGACCACCATGGTCTTCGTGCAGATCCTGCGCAAGCTGCTCAAGCACCCCGAGATCGGCAAGCGCATCGTGCCCATCGTCCCTGACGAGGCGCGCACCTTCGGCATGGAGTCGCTGTTCCGCCAGTACGGCATCTACGCCAGCCAGGGGCAGCTCTACGAGCCGGTCGACGTCAAGACGCTGCTCTCCTACCGCGAGGCGCGCGACGGCCAGATCCTCGAGGAAGGGATCACCGAGGCGGGCTCCATGGCCTCCTTCACCGCCGCCGGCACCGCCTACGCGACGCACGGGATCCACATGATCCCCTTCTTCATCTTCTATTCGATGTTCGGCTTCCAGCGCATCGGCGACCTCATCTGGGCCTTCGGCGACCAGCGCGGGCGCGGCTTCCTGCTCGGCGCCACCTCGGGGCGCACCACCCTCAACGGCGAGGGGCTGCAGCACGAGGACGGCCACTCGCACGTGCTGGCGAGCACGGTCCCCAACTGCCTCACCTACGACCCCGCCTTCCACTACGAGCTGGCGGTGATCCTGCGCGACGGCCTGGCGCGGATGTACGGCGAGAAGAAAGAAGCGATCTTCTACTACATCACCCTCTACAACGAGAACTACGCGCAACCGGCGAAGCCCGAGGGCGTCGACGAAGGGATCCTCAAGGGCCTCTACCGGCTGCGTCCGAGCGACCTGCCGGCGGACCGCCCGCGCGTGCAGCTGCTCGGCTCCGGTTCGCTGCTGCGCGAGGCGCTGCGCGCCCAGGAGCTGCTGGCCAAGGAGTTCGGCGTCGCCGCCGACGTGTGGAGCGCCACCTCCTACAAGCAGCTGCGCTACGACGCCCTCGAGTGCGAGCGCTGGAACCTCCTCCACCCTGGCGAGAAGCCCCGGCAGCCCTACATCACGCAGGCGCTCGCCGGGGCCGCCGGGCCGGTGGTCGCGGTCTCCGACTACATGCGGCTGGTGCCCGACCAGATCGCCAAGTGGGTGCCGCAGGGCCTCACCACCCTGGGCACCGACGGCTATGGCCGGAGCGACACCCGCGCGGCGCTGCGCCGCTTCTTCGAGGTCGACGCCGAGTCGGTGGCGATCGCCGCGCTCGCCCAGCTGGCGCGCACGGAAGCGGTGCCGGTCGAGCTGGCGCGCAACGGCATCCGCCAGCTCGGCGTCGACCCCGAAAAGGCCTTCGCCCTGTTCAGCTAGCAGCTATTTGCCCGCAGAGCGCTAGCGCGCCATCGTCATCGCGAGCGAAGCGATCTCGACGTTGCGGCGTCGAGATTGCTTCGTCGCTGCGCTCCTCGCAATGACGAGGTCGAGATGGTCAGGGCCCTTTTTCCGGAGTGAGTAGCCAAGCTAGTTGGGCGGCGGCTCGGGCGCCGGCCCCAACTCGACGTCGGAGTCCGCCACCCGCCAGGCGAGCAGCGCGTAGGCGGTGACGTTCTGTGCCAGGGACGAAGGGTCGATCTTGTCGAGGGTGTCGTCGGCCGTGTGATGGATGTCGAAGTACTCGCTGGCGTCCTGGAAGAGGTCGGCGAACGGCACCCGCGCCGGCACCAGGGGGCTGAGGTCGGCGCCGCCGAGGGCCGGCCGATCCTCCCAGACGATTCCCAGCGGTTGCAGGTCCGGCGCCAGCGAGCGCAGGAAAGCCACCCCCGTCTGCGAGGCGGTGGCGCGAAAGGCCCAGGTCTTGGCCGCCCCCAGATCGGCCTCGATCGCCAGCACGTGGTGTGGCAGCTCGTCGGCGTGCGCCGTGGCATAGGCGCGGGCGCCGGAGAGGCCGAACTCCTCGTTGGCGAACAGCACCACCCGCACGGTGCGGGCCGGCCGGCGCGGCTGCCCGGCGATGAGCTTCGCCGCGGCGGTGACGATGGCGACGCCGGCGCCGTCGTCGATGGCCCCGGTGCCGAGGTCCCAGGAGTCGAGGTGGGCGCCGAGCAGCACGATCTCATCGGGGTGCGTGGCGCCGCGCACCTCGGCGATGACGTTGGCGGACGGCTCGTCGGCGAGGACGCGGCTCGTCAAGCGGAGATGGAAGCGCACCGGCTGGCCGCTGGCGAGCTGGCGGGCCAGCAGGTCGGCGTCGGGGCCCGCCAGGGCCGCCGCCGGCACCTTCGGCCCGTCGCCGTAGCGCGTGCCGCCGGTGTGCGGGAAACGGTGGCTGCCGGTTCCCACCGAACGGATGAGCACGGCGAGGGCGCCCTTCTTCCCGGCAGTGGCGGCACCGTCGCGACGGATGACCACCGCCTCGCCGTAGCCCCGCTCGTCGCGGGTGCGCTCCATGCGGCGGTCGAGGAAGACGATCTTGCCCTGCACCTGCTCGGCCGGCGCCGCCTGCAGCGCCTCGAGGGTGGGGAACGAGGCCACTTCGGCGGTGATGCCCTCCTCGGGTGTGCCGCCGCTGCCGCCGAGAGCGCATAGCGACATCCGCTGCGGCCACGGCGCCACGATCTCCCCCGTCTCCTCGCCGCGCACCCAGTGCGGCACCGTCACCGGCTCGCTGTGGACGTTGTCGAAGCCGAGCTTCTGCAGCGTCGCCATCGCCCAGGAAACGGCACGCGCGTCGGCCGCCGAGCCGGCGGGGCGAGGACCGACTTCGCTGGTGAGCGAGGAGACCACCTGCAGGGCGACGTCGCTCGCCAGCGCCCGCTCGCGAAGGCCGGCGATCAGCGGATCGGCGGCGGCCTGCGCGCGCCGCGAGGCCGCTCCCACCGCCACCACCGACGAGCCGGCCAGCAGGGCCAGCGCCGTCACCACCAGAAGTACCCGTCGCCGCCCTCGCGCTCGCGTCATCTTCGTGCCTCCTCCCGGTCGCGGCGGATGGTACCGCAGAGCGGGCACGACCGCGGTGGGAGGTGGGATGAACGGCGGCGGCTACAGTTCCAGAGGAGCCGGAGACCGCGGCCGAGCCGCGCACGGTAGAGTGCCTCACGCCATGCCGCCGCGCCCCGACGCCGTGCTCCGCCGCCGCTCGGACGTGCGCTTCCGCACCGTCCTCGAGGAAGGAGTGGTGATCAAGCAGGACACCGCCGAGGTGCTGGTGCTCAACGCGGTGGGAGCCCGCGTGCTCGAGCTGCTCGATGGCCACCGCACCGTCGCCGACGTGCGCGCCGCTCTCGCCGTCGAGTTCGCCGCGCCGGCCGACGAGCTCGAACGCGACATCGCGGGCTACCTCGACGAGCTGCTGGGGGCGGGGATCATCGAGGAGACCGGCGGGTAGGAGCCTCAGCCCGGCCGCAGCGACACGTCGGGGTCGACGTCGGCCCCGTAGTCGACCCCCTCGACGCCGAAGCCGAAGAGCTGCAGGAAGTCGTGGCGATAGCCGGCGAGGTCGGCCAGCTCGCCGACGTTGTCGCTCGCCACCTCGCGCCAGCGGCGCGCCACCTCGGCCTGCACGTCGTCGCGCATCTCCCAGTCGTCGAGGCGCACGCGGCCCTCGGCGTCCACCGGCACCTCGCCGCCGTTGTAGAGCCGTTGCGCCAGCAGCCGGCCCATCTGCTCGCCGGTGCCCTCGTGCAACCCCTTCTCCTTCATCACCTTGAAGAGGAGCGAGATGTAGAGCGGCACCACCGGGATCGCCGAGCTCGACTGCGTCACCAGCCCCTTGTTGACCGACACCAGGGCGCGGCCGCCGCCGCGGCGCAGTCGCTCGTCGAGGCGCAGGGCGGTTTTCTCCAGGTGGTCCTTGGCGCGGCCGATGGTGCCGCGCCGATAGACGGCGTAGGTGAGCTCGGGGCCGATGTAGGAGTAGGCGAGCGTGCGCACGTCGCCCGCCAGCGCGCCGCCCTGCTGCAGGGCGTCGATCCACGCCTCCCAGTCCTCGCCGCCCATCACCTTGATGGTGTCGGCGATCTCCGCCTCGTCGGCGGAGTCGATCGACACCTCCGAGACGGCGCCGGTCTCGACGTCGAGGGTCTTGTTGCGGTAGGTCTGGCCGATCGGCTTGAGGACCGACTTGGCGACCGTGCCATCGGCGAGCGTGCGCCGGGGCGCCGCCAGGCTGTAGACCACCAGGTCGACCTGGCCGAGGTCGCGACGGATGGTCCCCACCACCTGCCGCTTGATCTCGTCAGCGAACGCATCGCCGTCGATGCTCTCGGCGTAGAGCCCGGCCTCGGCGGCGGCGCGGTGGAAGGCGGCGCTGTTGTACCAGCCGGCGGTGGCGGTGCGCTTGTCGCTCGCCGGCTTCTCGAGGAAGACCCCCACCGTCGGCGCGCCGGCGCCGAAGGCGGCGGCGATGCGGGTGGACAGGCCGTAACCCATCGACGAGCCGACGACGAGGGCGGCGCGCGGCTTGCCGTCGGGGAAGCGCAGCTCGCTCGCCCGCGCCGCCTGCCGCCGCACCTCGCGCGCACAGCCCTCGGGATGGGCGGTGGTGCAGATGAAGCCGCGGACTCTAGGTTTGATAATCACAGGGGCTCAATGATCGCGGTTGGCAGTGGCCGTTCACTTGAACAGCGCGTCGAAGGCCGCCCGCGGATCGTCGGGGTCGGCCGGCTTCTCCTGGCCGAACTCCAACGTCGTCTTGGGGGCGAAGAGCGGGCAGTCGTTGCGCTTGCTCTTCTTGGCCACCGGCCCGGCGTTGACCACCGAGTCGCGCCGCTCCTGCCAGCGCCGGCACTCCCACGGCGCGGCGGTGTCGAAGTGGGTGCAGTGAGTGCAGGTGTGCAGGTCGGCGCCGCACTTGCCGCAGGTGCGATCGAGCGCCGCGGCGTCGGGGGCGTCCTGCGCCTGCCCGCAGACGGCGCAGCGGAAGACCTGCTCGCTGGGCGCCCCTAGTCCCCTGCCGCGCGGCCGGTCGAGGTTGTGGCGCGGCGGGGGTGGCTCGCGGGGAGTCGCCCCGGGGCTCGGCCGGCCGCCACTCGGGCGCTCGCGATCGCCCTCCATATAGCCACGCTGCCCATACTTGCGCGACATTGCCGCGAGTCTACTACCACCC
>DASYUP010000485.1:0-3974 GCA_036001185.1 Thermoanaerobaculia bacterium | reverse complement strand
ACACCGCGACGGCGAGACGCCCGGCGGCGGCGCTCGCGCGTCCGCGCCACCAGGCGACGCGACCGGCCTGGGCGAGCCAGGCGCCGGCGAGCAGGACCGCCAGCAGCACGCCGACCCACGACGGTCGCCGCTGCAGCCAGGGCAGCACCGCGGCGCCACCGATGATTGCCGTGGCCACGGCGCGCGCCGGCAGCGGCAGCCTGCCGACCAGCCACGCCGCTCCCACCGCCGCGAGCGCCACCGCGGCGAAGAGATAGCGGATGCCGCGGTGATCTTCCATGAGCTCGACGAAGATGCCGTAGAAAGTCAGCGGTAGCGCGAGCAGCCACGCGCTCACCAGTCGTCGCCGCCTGGCCAGCGCGAGCGCCAGCCAGGGCGCGAGCAGCGCCGCCGGCAGCATCGTCCAGCGCCAGAGGGGCCCGAGCAGGAGCGTCTGCGTCCACGGGAAGGTCGTGGGGGTGAAGCCCGGCTCCGCCGCCATCACCCCCCCCAGCGCGAACTCCTTCCACCCCGGCAGCGCCAGCTTGCCGATGCGCAGCGGCACGGGGAAGAGCGGGTTGCCGGCCGTCACCGCGTTGCGCAGGTAGGCATAGCCGCCGACCAGCAGGGCGGCCCCCGCGGCGACCGCGAGGACGCCCGCGGCGCGGCGCCAGCGCGCGCAGCGCGGGCGCGGAGCGGTCACCGCGGCGAGGACGAGCAGCACCGCCAGGGCGGGGGCGTAAAGCAAGCCCACCAGCTTGATCGCCAGCAGCAGCCCCAGCGCCGTGCCGGCATAAAGCGCCCGGCCCACGCTGCGGCGTCGCGCCAGCAGCAACCCCGCGTGCGCGGTGGCGAGCACCCCGAAGGCGACGGCGTGGTCGTTGCCGGCCGACAGCGCGAGATCGGGGAAGGCGTTGGGCACCGTCAGGTAGAGCAGCGGCGCCAGCAGCGGCGTCGCTCCGCGCGCGCCCAGACGGCGGGCGACGAGCGCGGCGGCGAAGAGAGTCAGCAGCGCGAAGGGCAGCTCCACCCAGCGGGCCGCGAAGTCGCCGCCGGCGAAGGGAGCGGTGGCGATCCACGCCGCCAGCTCGGCGGCGAAGGGGTAGAAGGCGGTGCGCGGATCGCCGTAGGAGAAGCGCGGCATCGACAGGTCGTGACGCTGGGCCCAGGTGGCGACCGTGGTGAGGTGGTAGGAGGTGTCGTCATAGGAGAAGCGGCCCGGCGGCGCGAAGCGCTGCTGGCGGAGGGCACCGACCAGCGCGCCGGCGGCGATCGCCAGGACGCCGACGAGGAGGGCCGCCTCCATTCGCGCCAGTCGCCGCCGGTCGCGCCAGCCGCCGACCGGCACCCCCGACTGACCGGCGACGTCGGCGCCGATCTGCGGCGTGCGCGACCTGGCATGGGGCGTCGCGCGGACGGAGCCCAGGCAGAGCAGCGCCAGCACCAGCCGGAAGGCGTCGCCGTGCAGCGCTCCCGCCTGCCCCAGCGCCAGGCCGATCAGCCAGCAGACCGCCACGCCCAGCACCGCCGCGGCGAGCGCGCGGTCGAGTGCCGGCAGCCGGCGCAACAGCCTGCCGGCCAGCCACCAGCCGACGCAGCCTGCCGCCGCCACCAGCGCCGTGGCCCCCCAGAGCTGCAACCAGCGCGGCGCCATCGACGCGGGTACCAGCAGCAGGCCGGCGGCCAGCAGCCGCGGTGCCGCCTGCCAGGCCAGCTGCCGCGCCCGAAGGGTCATCGTCGCTCTGCCGCCCGCCGCCACCCGGCCTTCAGATCGCCGCCAGCGCCTCGCGCACCGCCGTCGCGGAGGCGAAGCGCCCCGAGGGCTCCTTGGCCAGCAGCCGCAGGATGAGCCCGTCGAGCCGCGGCGGCAGCTCGGCGTTGATGGCGCTCGGCGCCACCGGCGACTTGGTCGACACCGCCTGCAGCACCTCGACGATGTTGCGCCCCGAGAAGGGCACCTCGCCGGTGGCCATCTGGTAGAGCACGACGCCGAGGGCGAAGAGGTCGGTGCGGGCGTCGACCGCCCGTCCGAAGAGCTGCTCGGGAGCCATGTACGGCGCCGTTCCCAGCAGCGAGCCGATGGTGGTCTGGAAGGTCGGCGGGTGATCGCGGTGCAGGTCGGCGCTCTCCAGGATCTTGGCGAGGCCGAAGTCGAGCACCTTCACCAGGCCCTCGGGAGTGACGCGGATGTTGCTCGGCTTGAGGTCGCGGTGGACGATGCCGGCGGCGTGGGCGACCTCGAGGGCGGCGGTGATCTGGCGGGCGACCTCGACGAGCTGCGGCGCGTGGAAGCGCTCCTTGCGTTGCAGCTGCGCGGTGAGGTCCTCGCCGGGCACCCATTCGATGACCAGGAAGACCACCCGCCGCCGGGTGCCGCTGGCGCCCTGCAGCACCGCCTCGTCGAAATCATGGAAGGCGGCGATGTTGGGGTGGCGCAGGGCAGCCTCGATGCGCGCCTCGCGCCGGAAGCGCGACAGGATCTGCGGATCGCGGGTGCGGCTCTCGTCGAGCACCTTGACCGCCACCGGTGCGCCGGTGCGTGTGTCCTCGGCGCGGTAGACGGTCCCCATGCCCCCCTCGCCCACGCGGTCGAGCAGCAGATAGGGACCCAAGCGGGCGCCGATCATGGGAGGGCTTCAGACGGCTGGTAGGCGGACCTTACCCCACCACCGGGAGTGGCGAGGCGAGGGCGCGGTTCTCGGCCGTCAGCGCGTGCCGGTAGCGCCGCGCCAGCTCGACCGTGTCTGCCGGGTCGACGAAGCGCTCGTAGAGGTTGCTGCGCTGGCGCGGGCGGTAGCCGGCGCTCTCGATGAGGCGCTCCATCTCCTCCTGGCTCATCTGGTAGCTGGTGCCCGCGGCCGAGACGACGTTCTCCTCGATCATGATCGAGCCCATGTCGTCGGCGCCGAACTTGAGGGCGAGCTGGCCGATCTTCTTGCCCTGCGTCACCCAGCTGGTCTGGAAATGCACCACGTTGTCGATGAAGAGGCGCGAGACGGCCACCGTCTTCAGGTACTCGTGGGCATAGGTCTCCGGCACGTCCGGCATCTCGGTGTGCTCGTGCTGGAAGGTCCACGAGATGAAGGCGGTGAAGCCGCGGGTCTCGTCCTGCAGGTCGCGGATGCGCTGCAGGTGCTCGACGCGCGCCACCAGCGGCTCGCCCATGCCGTACATCATCGTCGCCGAGGTGCGCAGGCCGTGGGCGTGCGCCTGGCGGTTGACGTCGATCCACTCCTCGGCGGAGCACTTGGGGTAGGCGAGCACTTCCTTGCGCACCGCGTCGGAGAGCAGCTCGGCGCCGCCGCCGGGGATCGACATCAACCCGGCGGCCTTGAGCCGCCCGATGACGTCGTAGAAGCTCATGCGCTCCTTCTTGGCGATGAACTTGATCTCCGGCGGCGAGAAGGCATGCACGTGGATCGCCGGGTAGTGGGAGCGGATGTAGCGCAGCAGCTCCTCGTAGTAGGTGATCGGCAGGTCCGGGTGCACGCCCCCCTGCATGAGGATCCCGGTGCCGCGGAGGGCGAGGGTCTCCTCGATCTTGCGGCCGATCTCCTCGTGCGACAGCAGGTACCCCTCGGGGTCCCCGGGCTGGCGGTAGAAGGCGCAGAAGCGGCAGCGGTAGACGCAGACGTTGGTGTAGTTGATGTTGCGGTCGACGTTGTAGGTGGCCACCGCGGGATCGTTGTGGCGGTTGCGCACGGCGTCGGCGGCCAGGCCGAGCTCCAGCAGGTCGCCGTCGAGCAGCAGCGTGTGGGCGTCGCCGGCGCTGATGCGGCGACCGGCGACGGCGTCGTGGAGGATCGCCGCCACCGGGCGGCGGGAGGGGTCGAGCTCCATGGCGGAAGTGTATCGCGAGCGCTTCAGAAGCGCGCCCGGCGCACCACTCCTCGCGGCAGCAGGCGGATCACCGCCATCACCAGCCGCCAGACGGGCGGTGCGTAGACGACGCCGGAGCGCCCGCGCTCGAGCGCCCGCACCACCCGCCGCGCCAC
>DASYUP010000484.1:0-3949 GCA_036001185.1 Thermoanaerobaculia bacterium | reverse complement strand
AGGTGCTGCGCGTGCTGCAGAACGGCGAGGTCGAGCCGGTGGGCGCCGAGAAGACGGTGCAGGTCGACGTGCGGGTGGTGGCCGCCACCAACCGCGAGCTCGAGGGGGAGATCAAGAACGGCCGCTTTCGCGAGGACCTCTTCTACCGCCTCAACGTCGTGCCCATCCGCACCCCGCCGCTGCGCGAGCGGCTGGACGACGTGCCGGTGCTGGTCGACTGGTTCACCCGCCGCTTCACCCAGGCCGACAACTACCGCCCCAAGCGCTTCGGCGAGGAGGCCATTGCCCAGCTGCAGGCGATGCCCTGGCGCGGCAACGTGCGCGAGCTCAGGAACCTCGTCGAGCGCCTGCTCATCCTCACCCCCGGCGACGTCATCGAGCGGCGCGACGTGCTCGCCGCCACCGGCGCGCAACAGGCGGCGCTGCCCGAGTCGCTCTTCTCGCTCAAGGCGCTGCGCGACTTCCGCGACGAGGCCGAGCGGCTGTTCATCCTCCACAAGCTGGAGGTGAACGACTGGAACGTCACCCAGACGGCGCAGGCGATCGACACTCCGCGCAGCAACCTGTACAAGAAGATGGAGCAGTACGGCATCCGGCGGGCGGGGGTGGCAGCCGAGCGCGACGCCGCCGAGCCGGGTGAGCCTGCCGATACCGAGGACGCCGCCGCCGTCGCCGGGGAGGAGGACGAGACATGAAGCAGAAGCCCGTCGAGGACCTGGCCACCGTCGCCGCGGCGCCCGACGCCGGCACCGAGACGCTGGCGATGCTGCAATCCGCGGGCGCCTTGCTCGAGGGCCACTTCCTGCTCTCCTCCGGCCTGCACTCGCCCGGCTTCGTGCAGTGCGCGCTGCTGCTCGAGAAGCCGGTGCGGGCGCGGCGGGTGGGCGAGCGGCTGGCGGCGCTGCTCGCTCCCCTGGAGGTCGAGTCGGTGCTCTCCCCCGCGCTCGGCGGACTGATCATCGGCCACGAGGTGGCGGCGGCGCTGGGCGTGCCCTTCCGCTTCACCGAACGCAAGGACGGCAAGATGGAGCTGCGCCGAGGCTTCGCGTTCGGCTACGGCGAGCGCGTGGTGGTGGTGGAGGACGCGATCACCACCGGCAAGTCGACGCTGGAGGCGGCGGCGGTGGCGAGCGCCAATGGGGCGGCGATCGTCGGTGTGGGGGCGATCGTCGACCGCACCGGCGGCAAGAAGCCGTTCAGCGTTCCCCTAGTGTCGCTGCTGGCGCTCGACTTTCCGACCTGGCCGGCGGCGAAGTGCCCGCTGTGCGCCGCCGGCGGCAAGCCGCAGAAGCCTGGCAGCCGGGCCTAGGGACGATCGCGGCGCCGTCGAGGCCCCTCGTCGCTACGCTCCTCGGGCTGAGCCCGCCGCGCGCACGGTCGTACGCGCTCTGGGCTCAGAGGAAGCTCTTGAACCGCTCGCGGTCGAGCCGGTCGACCGCCCGGCGCAGGGCTTCGATGCGGCCGTGCTTGTCGGCCTCGGCCTTGGGGATCTCGAGCTCCCAGTCGAGCTCCGAGCCGTCGAGGACGACGGCATGGAAGCGCTGCTTGTCGTCGTGCCAGTGGGGAGTCGGCTCGCCGAGGGTCCAGCCGGCGGGCAGGTAGCTCTCGAGCTCGACGTCGGTGTAGCTCAGCGGCGGGATGAGATCGGCGACCATTGCCGCTTTTCTACCACAGGCCGCCGGCGCCGGCGAGGCGGGCGAAGGGCTGGCGCAGCGGCTCCGGGATGCGGCACGGACGGCGGCTCTGCCGCTCGACCCAGAGGTGCTCGGTGGCGCCGGTAGCGAGCAGGTCGGCGCCGCGAGTCACCTCGTAGGCGAAACGGGTCAGCCGCGACCCCGCGCGCTCCACCCAGGAGGTCACCGCCACCGTCTCGCCGTAGCGCGCCGGCTGGCGATAGCGCACCTCGACGGCGGTGACCACCATCAGGTAGCCCATCGCCTCCACCTCGGTGTAGGGGATGCCGGTGCTGGCACACAGGCGGGTGCGGGCGAGCTCGAACCAGGCGATGTAGTTGGCGTGGTGGACGTGCCCCATCTGGTCGGTCTCGATGTAGCGGACCTCGACCTCGACGGTGCTGCGCAGGGGCTCCGGCCGCCCGGACGTCGTCGCCACGGGCGCGGATTATCGCACCGCTAAGATGCCGCCCTTGATGGTGCCGACCCAGCGCGTCGACGTGGTGGTCCCGGCCTTCGACGAGGAGCGGGTGGTGGGCGAGGTGGTGGCCGCCATCCCCCGGCCGCCCGTCGACCGCGTGGTGGTGGCGGACAACAACTCGCGCGACGCCACGGCGGCGGTGGCGGCGGCCGCCGGCGCGCTGGTGGTGCCGGCACCGCGCCAGGGATACGGCAGCGCCTGTCTCGCGGGGCTCGCCTGGCTGCGCGACCACCAGCCTCCCGACGTGGTGGCCTTCGTCGACGCCGATGGCTCGGACTTCCCCGCGGAGCTGCCGCTGCTGCTGGCGCCGATCGCCAGCGGCGACGCCGACCTGGTGATCGGCTCGCGGGTGCTGGGGCGGCGCGAGCGCGGCGCTCTCCTACCCCAGGCAAGGGCCGGCAACGTGGTGGCCTGCCTGCTCATCGCCCTGCTGTACCGCCACCGGTTCACCGACCTCGGGCCCTTCCGCGCCGTCCGCTGGGAGGCCCTCGAGGGGCTGGCCATGGGCGACCCCGATTTCGGCTGGACGGCGGAGATGCAGGTGAAGGCGCTGCGCCACGGGCTGCGCGTCGCCGAGGTGCCGGTGTCCTACCGGCGGCGGGTCGGCGTCTCGAAGATCACCGGCACCGTGTCCGGCACGCTGCGCGCCGGGCACAAGATCCTGTGGACGGTGCTGCGCCACGCGCGCGGTTAGCATCAGCGGAGAGGAGAGATCCATGGCCCGCAGCTTCGACGACCTCTCGGAACGGGAGATCCTGGCGCTGGCGATCGCGCTGGAGGAAGAGGACGCCCGCGTCTACGCCGACTTCGCCGACGCCCTGCGCGCCACCTATCCGGCGAGCGCCAGACTATTCGAGCAGATGCAGGCGGAGGAGGAGGGGCATCGCACGCGCCTCAGCGAGCAGTTTCGCCAGCGCTTCAGCGAGCACGTGCCGCTGATGCGCCGCGAGGACGTCAAGGGGTTCGTGCGGCGGCCGTCGCCGTGGCTGCGGCGGCGTGTTAATCCCGAGGCGATGCGGCGCCAGGCCGAGGAGATGGAGCTCGAGACGCGGCGCTTCTACGAGCGCTCGGCGGCGCGCATCAACGACCTCGGCACCCGCCAGCTCCTCGGCGAGCTGGCGCAGGCCGAGCGCTTGCACTACGCGCGGGCCGGCGCCCTCGAGGAGGAGCTGCTGCCGGCGGCCGTGCGGGACGAAGAGGAGGCGGCGCAGCGCCGCCTGTTCGTGCTGCAGATCGTGCAGCCCGGGCTCGCCGGGCTGATGGACGGCTCGGTGTCGACGCTGGCGCCGCTCTTCGCCGCCGCCCTCGCCACGCACGACACCTGGAAGGCCTTCCTCGTCGGGCTCGCGGCCTCGATCGGCGCCGGCATCTCGATGGGCTTCGCCGAGGGGCTCTCCGACGACGGCTCGCTCACCGGGCGCGGCCATCCGTGGATCCGCGGCGCCATCTGCGGGCTGATGACCACCGCCGGCGGGCTGGGGCACACCCTGCCGTTTCTCGTCCCCGACTTCCGGCTGGCGATGGCGGCGGCCACCGCGGTGGTGGCGGTCGAGCTCGCCGTCATCAGCTGGGTGCGCTACCGCTTCATGGAGACGCCGCTGGTGTCGGCGGCGCTGCAGGTCTTCCTCGGCGGCGTGCTGGTCTTCGCCACCGGGCTGCTCATCGGCGGCTCCTGAGCCCACCCCCGCCGGCGAAGCCGGCTTCCCCCACCCGCCCAACCCCCTCCCCTAGGTCTCGGTCCACCCCGGTCCCCCCGTCCCCCTGCCCCTCGAGGGGCAGGGGGCGCCCCCGCCCA
>DASYUP010000483.1:0-3365 GCA_036001185.1 Thermoanaerobaculia bacterium | reverse complement strand
GCCCCCCTCGTCGGTGACGTCGGCCGTCACGAGGTAGCGGTAGCTCATCCCTGAGGTCGACGCCTCGCGCTCGTCGGCGGCGGGAGTGAAGGGCACGTGGAAGGCGCCTTCGGCATCGACCTCGGCGTTGCCGGCGGCGATCACCTGCGGCTGCGTCTGGCCGCCGCCGAACCACCACCACCACCAATCGGGGTAGACCGGCTGCCGCGCCACCTGCCAGCGCACGGCGCCGGCAGTCACCGGCAGCCCGAAGTAGTAGCGGGCCTCGCCGGGGAGCCTCGCCGGGCGATTGAGCCGCAGCGCCTCGGTGGGGTCCTTCAGCGTCACCTCGAAGGTGGGTCGCTTGTACTCCTCGATCTGCACCGCGGCGCTGCCGCCCAGCGACGAGCGCAGCGCCCACCGACCGAGCAGCTTCCCGGGCGGCACGGTGAAGGCGCCGGCGGCGCTACCGAAGCGGTTGGTGGTCACCGCCTGCGAGGCCACCACCTGACCATTGGCGTCGACCAGTTCGACGGTCATCCCCTGGCCGACATAGGTGTGGAAGCGAGCGTCGCGCCCCTGGTAGGCGACCGCCTTCCACTGCACTTCCTGCCCCGGTCGGTAGACGCTGCGGTCGGTGTAGAGCAGCGCCGCGGTGCGCTCCTGCTCGGGCGTCTCGCGCGAGGGGTAGAGGTACTCGCGGTCGAAGGCGACGTCTTTGCCCTGGCGGGCGAGCAGGAAGTGGGGCGAGCTGTCGTCGCTCCAGCGCAGGCGGGCGTCGCCCTCGGTGCCGGTGGTGAGGCGCTGCTCGCGGTGATGTCCCTGGTTCCAGTCGAAACGCCAGAGCTCGACGGCCGCGCCGGCCACCGGCCGGCCGCTGGCGCCCGACAGCACGCGCACCGCGTAGCCATCGCCGGTGGGCCGCGACAGCAGCACCAGGTCGCCGACCGCCATGTCGACGGCGGCGCGCCGGTTGTGCGGCTGGGCGAAGTCGGGGCGGGTGGAGGCGACGACGACGTAGATCGCCGGACCGGTGAGCGGCGGCGTGACGAAGGTGCGATGGTCACGATAGTCCAGGGTCGCCGGGAGATCGACGCTCCAGTGGGCCGCCAGATGCCCGCTGGCGAGGAGCTGCTCGACCTCCCGCCACGCCGGCAGCAGGTTTTGGTCGTCGCTCGTGCGCAGGCGCTCGTCGAGGTCGACGACGTAGGCGCGCAGGTACAGCTTGCCGAGGTTGCGATGGGTCACCTGCAGCGAGCGCCGGTCGGGGGAGTCACTCACCATGGCGGTCAAGGAGTAGTCGGGGGCCTCGATCTCGGCGACGGTGCGCCGGCAGATCCGGCCACCGACGCTGTCCGGGTGCTTGGCGGCGCCGGCGAGGGCGATCTTGCGGGCCTCGACGAGCGCCTGGCGCTCGCTGCCGGCGCGCACCCAGTCGGCGAGGGTGGCCATGCCCATCGACCACCAGGGGTGCCGGTCGCCGAGCGCCTGCAGCGCCGCCTCGAGAGCGGTGCGCAGGCGCTGCTGATCGTCGGCAAGGGTGAGCTGATCGTGGAGGTGGGCGAGGCGCTGGCGCCGCGCCTCGAAGGCGGCCTCCGCCCGGGCGCCCTCGCGGTGCCAGGCCTCGAGGTCGCCGAGCACGGCAGCCAGCTTGACGAGGGGGTGCTGGGCGGCGTCGGCGACGACGGCGTCGGCAGCGCCGACCCGCCCGTCGATGAGCTCGTCGAGGGGCAGCCGGTAGAGGTCGTTGCTCTGCGCCGGCTCCCAGAAGGAGCTGTCGGCGAGGAGCTGGGCGAACAGGTAGCTGACGGCATCGCGCAGCGTGCCGCGGACCCCGGGCGGGTAGTCGTTGGGAGCGATGAACTCCTTGGCGACGTCGACGGGAGCGGTGCCCCACTCGACGCGGTGTCGCCAGGCGGCGAGGAAGGCCTTCTGGGCCTCGAGGTAGATCTGCTCGCGGGTCCACAGCTTGAGGTCGGGGACGGCGGTAGAGACGACCTCTTCGCGACGGGCGATCTCCCAGTTGTAGCCCTGCTGGTAGACGGTGAGGGCCTGGGCGTAGAAGAGCTGCAGCAGGGCCTGGGCGAAGGGTTCCTGGGGCCAGGGTTGCTCGCGGAGGAAACGCACCGCGGTCTCGTAGCCGTGCAGAGACATGCGGAGCTGGACCTCACGGATGAGGCCGCGGGCCCAGTTGGCCGTATCACCGCGCTTCTGCGCCGCCTCGCGCAGCTTGGTGGCGGCGTCGAGGGCGGCCTGCATCTTCTGCTCGTCGACCAGGCGGTCGACCTCCTTCCACTCGGGGCCGGCGGCGGGGAAGGGCTTCGGCGGGTTGACGCGCGGGGGCGGGACGGGGGAGGCCGCCGGCGCAGCCGCAGGGGGTGCCGGCGCCGATTTGCCCGCCAGCCCACCGAGGCCGGCACAGACGGCGAGGAGGAGGGCGAGGCCAAGCGTACGGAGGCGGGCTGTTGAGCGCATCATGGGCCATTAGATCCTTCTCGGGGGCGAAAGGAGAACCGGGCCCGCCGGGGCCAGCCGGGAACCTTCTGCCGCCGATTGCGTCATCCTTGGCAGACAAGGAACCGGCGCCCCGAGGCGCCGGGCTGACACGAAAGCGGGACGAACTCTGGAGCTCGAGCCCACCCTTCTCATCGACCGCTGCCGGCAAGGGGACGATCTTGCCTGGGAGGCACTGGTGCGACGCTACCAGGGGCGCGTCTTCGGTCTCGCCGTGCACTACCTGCGCGATCGCGAGGAGGCCCGCGACGCCACCCAGGACATCTTCGTCAAGGTCTACCGCGGCTTCGCCAGCCTCGAGCCGGGAAGGCCCTTCCTCCCCTGGCTGCTGCGACTGGCGCGCAACAGCTGCATCGACCGCCTGCGGCGGTTGCGGGTCCGCACCCCGGAGATCAGCGTGCCCCTCGACGACGCGCACGAGCTGGCGGCACCGGGCCTGGGGACGGACGAGGTCTGCTACGAGGAGGCGCGCTCGCAGCTGCTCTACCGGGCCCTGGGGACGCTCAGCGCCACGAGCCGCGAGATGATCCTGCTCAAGGACATCCAGCAGCTCAAGCTGGAGGAGATCTGCGACCTGCTGTCGCTGCCCCTCGGCACCGTCAAGTCACGCTCGCACCGCGCGCGCCTCGAGCTCGCCAAGGCGGTGCAGAGTATCGACCCGTCGTACGGAGCCTGAGCCATGGACTGTCACCTCTTCGAGCTCCGGTTGGAAGCGCTGCTCGACGGCGCGCTCTCGGCGGGAGAGCGCCGCCAGTGCGAGGCGCACGTCGAGGGCTGCCCGCGCTGCCGCGAGCTGCGGGCGATCGCGGCCGCCGCGGCGGGGGAAGGACTGGAGGCGGGCGGCGGGGAGGCGCTGTTGGCCGCGGTCCTGG
>DASYUP010000482.1:0-5187 GCA_036001185.1 Thermoanaerobaculia bacterium | reverse complement strand
GTGGCGCCGGCGACGACGCGGTGCCGCTGGTCCACTACGCGGCGGATGCCGGCTTCCGCGTCACCACCCTCGACCACCGGCCGGGCCTGCTCACGCCGGCACGTTTCCCTCGCGCCACGCGGCTGGTGCTCGCGAGGCCCGACGACGACAGCATCGAGCTGCCGGCGGCGGACCACGCCCTCGGCGTGGTGATGACGCACTCGTTCGCCCACGACCGCGACTGGACCCGGCGGCTGCTCGCCGCCGGCCTCCCTTACGTGGGGCTCCTCGGCCCGCGGGCGCGCACGGCGGAGATCCGCCGCGCCATCGGTGCCGAGCGCGACGGCCGCCTCTTCGGCCCCGTGGGGCTCGACCTCGGCGCCGACGGGCCGCGTCAGGTGGCGATCAGCATCGTCGCCGAGCTGCTCGCCGTCGTCGCCGGCCGCATCCCGCGCCACCTCAACGAGCGTACCGAGGCGCTGCATGTCGGCTGAGGCAGGCGCCAAGCGCCGCGGCCCGGTCGCCGGCATCCTGCTGGCCGCCGGCACCGCGAGTCGCATGGGGAGCAACAAGCTGCTGCTCGCCCTCGACGGCGAGACGCTGCTGCGGCGCGCCGCGCGCCAGGCTCTCGAGGGCGGCCTCGCGCCGCTCGTTGTCGTGCTCGGTCACCAGGCGGAGCGCGCCGCCGCCGCGCTCGCCGGCCTCGACTGCCAGCCGGTCGTGAACCCCGACTACGAGCAGGGGATCGTCACCTCGCTGCGCCGCGGCCTCGACGCGCTCCCGGCTAGCGCCCCGGCCGCGGTGGTGATGCTCGCCGACATGCCGTTCGTCACCGCGCCGATGATCGCCGCCCTCGTCGCCCGCTACCTCGCCGGCAGCGCCCCCCTCGTCATCTCCGACTACGAAGGCGTCAACGCGCCGCCGATGCTCTACGACCGCGCCCTCTTCGGCGAGCTGGCGGCGATGGACGACGGGCGCTGCGGCAAGCAGGTGATCAAGCGCCACCGCCACGAGGCCGAGGCGCTCGCCTGGCCGACCGCGGCGCTCGCCGACGTCGACGAACCGGCCGACTGGACTCGGCTCCAGGACCTCGCTCCGCGCCAGGGCCCGGCACGGCCGCAGGGCCCGACCTGACCATGCGCGCCGACCTGCTGCAGCGGGCGGCGGAGCTGGCGCGGCGCGGCGAGCCGTTCGTGCTCGCGGTCGTCACCTGGCGGCAGCCGCCCAGCTCGGCGCAACGCGGCGACAGCGCGCTGATCACCGCCGACGGCGCATTCCACGGTTGGCTGGGCGGCGCCTGCACGCGCCCCACGGTGGTGCGCGAGGCGCAGGCTGCGCTCGCCGACGGGCGGCCGCGTCTGGTGGCGCTCGCCCCCGATCCGCAGAGCGCCGGGCGCCCCGGCGTCTCGACCTTCCCCATGACCTGCCACAGCGGAGGGAGCGTGGAGATCTACCTCGAGCCGGTGCTTCCCGCCCCCGAGCTGGTCGTCTTCGGCGTCTCGCCGGCGGCGCGCGCGCTGGCGCGGCTCGGCCAGGCGCTTGGTTACGCCGTCACCGCTGTCGATCCTGCCGCTGAGGCGGGGCTCTTCGGCGACGGCGTCGAGGTGCGCACCGCGATGCCGGCCGGCGGCGCCGACGCCGGCGCTGCTCTTCGCCCGCGCTACGTGGTGGTGGCCACCATGGGCGAGGGGGACGAGGAGGCGATCGCGGCGGCCGTGCGGCTGCTGCCTGCCTACCTCGGCGTGGTGGCGAGCGCCCGGAGGTTCGGCGAGATGCGGCGGGCGCTGCGCGCGAGCGGCGTTGCCGAGGAGGCGCTGGCGAGCATCCGCAGCCCTGCCGGGCTGCCGCTGGGCGCGCGGACGCCGGAGGAGATCGCGCTTTCGGTGCTCGCCGAGATCGTGCAGACGCGGCGTGCTGCGGAGGGGACCGCCGCGGAGGGGACTACCCCCGCCCGGGGGGAGACAAGCTCCCCCCCTACCCCGGAAAGGCGAGGTCCAGCGAGCCTGGGGGCGGAGCAGAAGGCGACGGCCCCAGAACGCCGAGATCCAGCGAGCGTGGGGGCGAGGGAGAAGGCGGCGACGACGAGCCCGTCCGCGGAGGCCGCGCCGCGACCCTGGGAGTCGCCCGTGGCGCCGAGTGTCTCGCCGGCGACCGCGGTCGACCCCGTCTGCGGCATGACCGTCGACATGGCGCGGGCGCGGCACCGGGCCGAGTGGCAGGGCGAGACCTACTACTTCTGCTGCGCGGGCTGCCGCAACAAGTTCGTGGAGGCGCACCCGTGAGGCCCGAGATCGCCGCCCTCGAGGCGTCGATGGAGCGGCACGGCTACGTCGCCGATCCGACCATCGCCACTGCGGTGTTCCTGGCCACCGAGATGCGGCGGCCGCTGCTCGTCGAGGGCGACGCCGGCGTCGGCAAGACCGAGATCGCCAAGGTGATGGCGCGGCTGCTCGACACCGAGCTCATCCGCCTGCAGTGCTACGAGGGGCTCGACGTCAATACCGCCCTCTACGAGTGGGACTACCAGCGTCAGCTCCTGCGCATGAAGCTCGCCGAGCACGCGGGCAAGGACGCCGCCGAGATCGAGGAGCTCATCTTCAGCCGCAAGTACCTGCTCGAGCGTCCCCTGCTGCGCGCCATCACCCGCCGCGAGAGGCCGCCGGTGCTGCTGATCGACGAGGTCGACCGCGCCGACGACGGCTTCGAGGCCTTCCTGCTCGAGGTGCTCTCAGACTTCCAGGTGACGATCCCCGAGCTCGGCACCATCCGCGCCGAGCACATCCCGCACGTCATCCTCACCAGCAACCGCACCCGTGAGCTGGGCGACGCGCTGCGGCGGCGCTGCCTCTACCTCTACCTCGAGCACCCCGACCTCGAGAAGGAGGTGCGGGTGCTGCGCCTGCGAGTGCCGGAGATCAGCGAGACGCTGGCCCGCGCGGTGGGCGGCTTCGTGCACGAACTGCGGCGCCGCCGGCTGGTCAAGACGCCGGGCGTCGCCGAGAGCATCGACTGGGCGCGCGCGCTGCTCCACCTGCATCGCGATCGGCTCGATCTCGACACCGTGACGCAGACCCTCGGCTGCCTGATCAAGGACCAGACCGACATGCACGACTTGCAGCCCGAAGCGCTCGACGCGCTACTGACTGCAGCGGCCGACTGAGCTCCCGGGAGAGTGCGGGGTCGATGACGAGGCAGGGCGGAGCTCAACCGCCGTCACGAGGCAAGGTGGAAGGGCGGCTCGCACCACCGTCATCGCGAGCGCAGCGAAGCGATCTCGACGCCGCGCCAGCCGAGATTGCTTCGTCGCTGCGCTCCTCGCAATGACGAGGTCGCGATGATCGCGAGGAATTCGGCAGAAATTCGGCGACACAATACGAATTCTCCACGGAAATTCGGGGACACAATACGAATTCTCAGCTAGCATTTGATTCGTATTGTGTCGCCGAATTTCCTCCTGATGACGAGGTAGGGCGGAGCTCAACCGGCGTCACGAGGCAAGGTGGAAGGGCGGCTCGCACCATCGTCATCGCGAGCGCAGCGAAGCGATCTCGACGCCGCGCCGCCGAGATTGCTTCGTCGCTGCGCTCCTCGCAATGACGAGGCCACGATGATCGCGGGCCGAAGCGCTCGACGCGCTGCTGGCAGCAGCGGCCGACTGAGGCCGGCTTTCGGCTACTCCCTCGACGCCCGCATGTGGCGCCCCCCCTGCTCGAGAGTGAGAGCCGTCGCCGATCCTCCGTTTGCAGGCAGATCGAAGGTGACCTCCGCGGCGACGCGGCGAGAGAAAAAGGTGACCGGCGAGGCGGCGTAGAGCATGTCGGCCGGCTGACCGCTGGGAGTGACGAAGAGATGGCGGTTCCGCCGCTCGATCGCCAGCGCGAGCTGCGGGCTCAGACGATACGTGCCGACGCAGCGGTCGAGCTCGGCGTCGGTGAGCGCCACTTCCTGACGATCGCCGTTCGGGATCGGCCGCTCGGCGGCGCCGGCGGCGTACCGCAACAGGCCCTCGGCGATCGTCGAACCGATCGCCGCCGAGCGGTTGGCGAGCAGGATCGACGCCACGCCCAGCCGCCGGTTGACGAAGATCGCGGCGTGGAAACCCCCGGTCATGCCGTTGTGCCACCGGGTCTCTCCGTCTTGCGCGATCATCCAGCCGAGCGCCTGCCCTCCGCCGTCGAGGGTCTTCTCGAGCGGCTGCTTCGCCCAGGCGAGCTCGATCGCCGCCGCGAGCGGCGACTTCTCGGGGTGGAGCAGCGCCGCGGCGAAGCGACGGAGGTCGGCAAGCGTCGAGCGGATGCCGCCGGCGCCGGCGAGCGACTGGAAGTCCCAGTGAGCGACCGGCTCCCCGGCAGAGGCGAAGGCCGGGGCGAAGCGCGCGCGTTGCTCCGCCGAGAGCTCGACCACGGTGTCATCCATTCCGAGCGGCCGGGTAATGCGCCTGGCCAGCAGCTCGGCATAGGACAGACCGGCGCGACGAGCGAGACCGGTGGCGAGAGCTCCGGCCGCGAAGTTGCTGTAGCCGGCACCGGTGCCGGGCGGGAAGTCGAGCTTCATCCCGCCGAGCGAGCGCAAGAGGTCGGCGTCGGAGTAGCGCGCGTACGGATTGCCGAAGGCCGTCGCGTCGAGCTCGGCGGGGAGGCGCGGGATCCCGGAGCTGTGCGTCGCCAGCATACGCAGCGTGATCGCCCTTGCCGAGGGGTCGGCAAACACGAACCCCTCGGGTAGGAGTGATGCGAGCGGCGTGTCGAGCGTCACCTCGCCACGCACCACGGCATCGGCGAGGAGCAGCGAGGTGAAGACCTTGCTGATCGAGCCGATCTCGTAGAGGGTGCGGTCGTCGGGCGCTCGTTGCGAGCCGGGCGCCAACGTCCCCAGGTGCGCCGAGGCCTCGCCCTCGGCGGTGAGAACCGCCACCGAGACCGCCTGGAAGAGCTCGTTCTTCATCTGCGGGGCGAGACGGGCGGCGAGGGCGTCACCGTCGAGCGTGACGGCCGAGGCCGCGGCGGGCACCAGGAGCAGAGCAGCAGCGAGGCAAAGCAGCAAGCGCATCGTCGAAACCTCCCTGGAGAGTGCGGGGTCGAATGACTAGGTAGGGCGGAGTACAACCGCCATCACGAGGCAAGGTGGAGCTCGCACCATCGCGAGGCTCGCACCCTCGCGGCGGCTCGCACCATCGTCATCGCGAGCGCAGCGAAGCGATCTCGACGC
>DASYUP010000481.1:0-8945 GCA_036001185.1 Thermoanaerobaculia bacterium | reverse complement strand
GTGGAGGTGGGGTTGCGGTCGTAGAGGTCGATCATGTCGACCTTGACGTGGCCGAGCAGCGCGTCGCCCCAGACGGCGTCGAGGTAGAGCGTGGCGTCGGGGACCTCGATGCTGCTGCCGGGATCGACGGTACGCAGGAAGACCCCGCTGGTGGGGCCGCCGATGGGGCCGAAGTTGAAGGGCACCGGGAAGCGCTTGTCCTGGCTGTTGCGATACCCCGCCTTGACCTCGACGCCCACCTTGACGTGCGGCGCCTCGGCGGTGGGCTCTTCGGCGCTTGCCGGCGCCTGGGCGGCAACGGGCCGGCCGGCGGCAAGGGTGAAGAGCAGCGCGACGCTGATGAATCGTGGACGCACCGGAACCCTCCTCTTCTCCATTCAACCGCTACGAGGCCGACCGCCGCGACGGATTGCCAGAGTGTACGGTGATTTCAGCCGTGCCCGCCGCCGCGTCCCAGCTCCTCGGCCAGCAACGAGCAGCCGCGCAGCTCCGCCCCGGAGGCGCGGCCGAGCAGGCGGAAGCCCGCACCGGCCGCGATCCCGACGTCTTCGGTGAGCAGATACGCTACCGAGCCGATGTTGGCGAGGTCGAAGATCGCCAGCAGGCCGGCCTCGCCCGCCGGTTGCTCAGCCAGTGTCTCGGGGTGCAGCACCCGCACGCGCACCCAGTGAGGCGGGTGGAAGAGGTCGGGATCGTCACCCAGCAGCGTGCCGGTGTAGCACTGGCTCGACAGCTCGCTCATGCCGTATTCACGCACCACCTGCTCGGGGGGCACGCCGAGCCAGGTCTCGAGGCGCGCCAGCAGGTCGGCGCGGGCGATCTCCTGCTGCCGCCCCTTCGAGCCGCCGGTGTCGAAGACGACGCTGCCGGGGGCGAGGCGGAAGTGCAGGAAGCGCCGCGCCAGCGCCTCGAGCAGCTGGGCCAGCGCCAGCGAGGTGGCGAAGACGAGCGCCGGCCTCCCCTCGCGCTGGCGGGCCGCCAGCCAGGAGCGCGCCCGCGTCACGTCGACACCGCGCTCGCCGAAGGCGATGGCCGAGTCGGCCGAGCCCCAGCGGTCGAGCACGTGCGCGGCCATGAAGGCGAGACTGGAGTCGGGTGCCTGCGTGCGGGAGGGGACGAGCGACAGCATGGGCGCTGGCGTGCGCAGCCGCGGCAGGCAGAAGCGCGGGAACGAGCAGTCGATGGCCTGCCGGTAGAGATCGGGGAACGGGTGGTAGTGGACGCTGCGCTCGCCCCTGCTCGTGGCGGCAACAGCGGTGTCGGCGTCAGCCGTGCCGCCAGCAGACGTGCCACTGCTGCGGAAGACCTCCTGCGGCTCGGCGGCGTGGAGGGCGAGCCGCTTCATCGCCAGCGCCGGCACCACCGGCACCTCGCGCCAGTCGCTGACGTCGGCGGGCGAGAGCCCTCGCCCATCGCACCACCGGCGGTAGGCAGCGATGCGCTCGTGCTGGAAGGCGAAGACGGCGAGGGCGAGGTCTTCGAACTGGTCGCCGCCAGGGTCGGCGAGAAAGCGTGTGACGCGCGCGACGAGCATGGCGCTCGATCTTATTTTGTTATCATCTCGGGTCGTTCCCATGAAGCGCCTCCCATGATGCGCGTCCCTCCCATACTGCGCCTGCTGGTCCTGGCGGTGGCAGTGGCGCTCGCCGGCGGCGCCCACGCTGCCGCCGCACATCCCACCGCCGAGCTGCGCGGCACGCTGCAGCTGCTGCAGGACGGCCGGCCGGTCAACGAGGGAGTCGACCAGGCGATCGTCTTCTTCACCCCGACGAAGAAGGCCGCCGCCGGCCAGGGCGCCGCGGCGGCGACGAAGGCCGCGGCAGACGATCCCCTGCCGGAGATGACGACCGTGCACAAGGAGTTCCGCCCGCGCCTACTGGTGGTAGCGGTGGGCGGCAAGGTGCGCTTCCCCAACGCCGACCCCATCCTGCACAACGCCTTCTCGGTCTCCGGCGCCAACGCCTTCGACGTCGGGCTCTACGCCAAGGGGCCCGGCAAGGAGGTGACATTCAAGGAGCCGGGGCTGGTGCGGGTCTTCTGCAACGTCCACATGTCGATGGCCGCCTACGTGCTCGTCCTCGACACTCCCTACTCGACCTCGCCCGACAACCGCGGCGGCTTCACCCTCAGCGGCCTGCCCGCCGGTCCCGGGACGCTCTCCGTCTGGCACGAGCGGGGAGAGATGCAGAGGCAGGCCGTCACCCTGCCCGTCACCGCGCCGTTGCGCGTCGCGCTGCCGGTGACCAAGCCGCGCGTCCCCCGCCACCTCAACAAGTTCGGCAAGGCCTACAGCACCGACAGCGCCTACCGGTAACGCCGTGGCTCTCCGCATCTCCTTCGGCGCCCGGGTCTTCGCCATGACGGCCCTGCTCGTCACCCTGGCGGTGGGCGCCGCGGTGGTGGTGACCTACATCTTCGGCAACCAGGTGGCCCATGACACGGCGCGCCAGGCGCTGTCGCGCGCCAGCTCCGTGCAGGCCGCGCTACAGCAGCAACGGCAGGAGCAGCTCAAGCTCATCGCTCAGGTGTTCGTCAGCGATCCGGCGCTGCGGGCCTACATCGTCGAGGCGGTGTCGTCGGGCAACAGCGCCTCGGTGCTCGACCTCCTCGAGGAGCGACAGAACACCCTCGGCTACGACTTCGCCATGGTCCTCGATCCGCAGGGCCACGTGCTGACGCGCACCGACAACCCCAACGCCAGCGGCGAGGACCTGTCGCAGCGGCCGCTCATCCGCCGCGCCCAGCAGGCGCTCGAGGCGACCGGTTTCTGGCGCCAGGACAAGCGGCTGTTCAACGCCGTGGCAGTGCCGCTCTCGGCCGACAACCTCCTCACCGGCTTCCTGGTCGCCGGCTTCGCGATCGACAACGAAGCGGCCGACGAGGTGCGCAAGGTCTCCGACGCCGACGTGGCGATCCTCGCCAACGCCGGCGGCACGCCGCAGGTGGTGGCCACCACCCTCGGCCCCACCGAGGTGGACGAGCTGCTCGCCGCCCTGCAGCAGCGCCACATGGTCGAGCCGGTGATGCAGCGCGGCCAGTCGATGGAACAGGTCGACCTGATGCTGCACGGTCGCCGCTGGATCGGCTTGCTGCGCCCGCTCGCCGATGCCGGCGGCACGCCGGTCGGCGCCGTCGTCTCGCTCGCCTCGCTCGACGCCCAGTTGCTCCCCTTCCAGCGCATCGAGACCCTGCTGCTGATGGTCGGCCTGGCCGCCATCCTCCTCGCCCTGATCTCCTCCTTCCTCCTCGGTCGCCGCGTCTTCAAGCCGGTGCGCGACCTCGCCCGCGCGGCGCAGGCGGCGAGCCAGGGCAACTACACGCAGAAGATCGCCATCGGCCGCGGCGACGAGGTGGGCAAGCTGGCCGAGTCGTTCAACCACCTGCTCTCCGAGCTGCGCGAAAAGCAGGACATGGAGACCTACATCGGCGAGCTGTCGCGCACGCTGCCGTCGCAGAACGGCCACGCGGCGATGGAGGAGGCCGGCACTCGCCCGGTGGCCTTGCTCGCCATCGACCTGCGGCGCTACGCCCAGCCCAAGATCGGCTACGACCCCGAGGCGACGATGGAGCAGCTGGCGCAGGACATGCGCCGCGTGCACGCCGCCGTGGGGTCGCGGCAGGGGCAGATCGAGGGCGCCTTCGGGCAGCGCCTGCTGGTCTCCTTTACCGGCGACAACCGCGCCTTCCGCGCCCTCTCGGCCGCCGCCGAGATCGGCGCCACGCTCTCCGTCTCGCGCAGCGCCTTCGAGGAGGCCGAGCCGCCGGTGCTCGCCCTCACCGAGGGTGAGGCGGTCACCGGCTCGGTGGTGTGGGGCGAGGGGCCGGAGCGCATGGTGGTGGGCCGGCCGCTGCTGCAGCTCGAGGGGCTGCTGCGCGAAGGCGCCCCCGGCGACCTGGTGCTGTCGCAGCCGCTCTACGGCTCGCTGGGTGAGGTGTTCACCAGGTCGGGCGTCGAGCTGCCGGCGCAGCGCGGGGTCTTCGGCGGCGCCCAGACCCTCTACGTGCTCAACGGCGAGATGGCGACCCGCGTCACCGGCGTCTCCGGCGCCTCGGTGACGAAGGTCGAGACCGGCGCGCCGACGCAGCTGCAGCAGGGCACCAAGGGGGCGCCGGCGGCGCCGCGCGAGCGCGCCACTCTCGCCGAGATCGCTCCCGGCAAGGTGCTCGGCGACCGCTTCGAGATCCTCTCCACTCTCGGCGCCGGCGGCATGGGCGTCGTCTACAAGGTGCGCGATCGCGAGCTCGACGACCTGGTGGCGCTCAAGATGCTCAAGCGCGAGCTGTGGGGGGACCGCGAGCTGCTCGACCGCCTGAAGAGCGAGCTCAAGCTGGCGCGCAAGATCACCCACCCCAACGTGCTGCGCACCTTCGACTTCGGCGACGTCGACGGTATCCCCTTCATCACCATGGAGTACGTGCGCGGCATCACGCTGCGCTACCTGCTGTCGCAGACCGGCGCGCTGCCCTATTCGGCGGGCCTGCGGCTGGCGCGCCAGCTCTGCCGCGGCCTGGCGGCGGCGCACGAGGTGGGGGTGCTGCACCGCGACATCAAACCCGAGAACCTCATCGTCATGCCCAACGGCGACGCCAAGCTGATGGACTTCGGCATCGCCCGCCCGATCAGCCGCATGGAGGAGGGGCAGACGCAGCCGGGCACGGTGGTGGGCACGCCGCAGTACCTCGCCCCCGAGCAGCTGCAGGGCAAGCCGATCGACGAGCGCGCCGACCTCTGGGCGGTGGGGGTGGTGCTCTACGAGCTGTTCACCTCGCGCACGCCGTTCTCCGGCGACAACCCGATGCAGGTCATCGTCGCCACCCTCAACGAGGCGCCCACCCCGCCGCGCACCTACTGGGCGGAGATGCCCGAGCAGCTCGAGCAGATCATCCTGCGCTGCCTGGCGCGCGACCCCTCGCGCCGCTACCGCACTGCTGGCGCGCTGCTCGCCGACCTCGAGGAGCTGCGGGCGTGACGGGCCGCCGCGGCCCGTCATCGCGAGGGCCGCAACGCGGCCTGTGGCGATCTCGACGCTGAAACTCCGAGGGCGCAGGAAGCGAGGGCCTTCCGGGTTTCACTGCCATGAGGGGGGCGTTCTGCGATGAGGCGACGTTGACCGCCGAGCTGCCGCGCGAGCAGACGGCGGATCCCGACTGGGAGCTGGTGGCGGCGGTGGCCGGTGGCGACCGCGACGCCTTCGCCGAGCTGGTCGAACGTCACCACCGCCGCCTGTTGCGCGTCTGCGAGCGGCTGCTCGGCGACGCCGAGGAGGCGCGCGACGCGGTGCAGGAGGTCTTCCTCAAGCTGCTGGTCAAGGCCGCCGGCTTCCGCCCCCGCGCCCTCGTCTCCACCTGGCTCTACCGCATCGCCGTCAACCACTGCCTCAACGTGCTGCGCCGCCGGCGCCTGCGGCGGTGGGTGTCGCTGTCGCCCGCCGAGGAGGAGGAGGGGCCGGCCCTCGACCCCGCCGAGGAGCGCGCCGACCCGCAGCGCGAGCTGGAGGCGCGCCGCAGCTGGCAAGTGGTGCAGCGGGCCATCGGCGCCCTGCCGCCGAGCCAGCGGGCGGTCTTGGTGCTCGCCCGCTTCGAGGAGCTCTCCTACAAGGAGATCGCCGACACGCTGGGGATCACCCTGGGCGCCGTCGAGAGCCGCCTCTTCCGGGCCATGCGGGCGCTGGAGCGGGCGCAGGAAGAGGGACGGTGACGGGTTTCACCGATGGGACGATGACCACCATGGAACGCCCCCGCCCGCGCCGCGACGACCGGCGGTTGATCCGCTACCTGCACGGCGAGCTGCCGGCCGCCGAGGCGCGGCTGCTGGAGGCCGAGCTGCAGCGCGACCCGGCGCTCACCGCCCGGCTCGTCGAGCTGCGGCGCCTGTGGAGCGGGCTGCAGCCGCCGCCGCCGACGCCGGCGCCGTTCTTCGTGCCCCGGCTGCAGCGGCTGGCCGAGGAGCGGCGGCGCACCGCCGGCGCCAGCCTGCTCGGCTGGGGGATGGCGCCGCCCTGGGCGCGGGCGCTGGCAGGCGCCGCCCTGCTCGCCGGCGTCGCGCTCGGCATCGGCCTCGGGCGGCTGCCGGCGCGGCCGGCGGCGACGGCTTCCGGCCCCGGGGCGGCGACCGTTGCCGGCGCGCCGATGGCGCCCGCCGGTCAGGTGCCAGTGCCCGCCAACGAGCGCGGGGCGGCCGTGTCGACTTCCCCCTCCACGCCCCCCGCGGTGCCGACGACGCCGGGCAGCGCACCGGGGGTGGTGATACAGCAGCAGTCGCGAGAGCAACGCGCGCCGGCGTCCGCGGCCGCCGGCAGCGCCACGACGGACGAAAGCGCCTCATTCGGTGGCGACACGCTGGCCGAGGAGTATTGGCAGGCGCTCGCCGGCACCGCCGGCGAGGGCGGCTCGGGAGGGCACAGCGGTTGGTAGGGCGCTGGTGGGGCGTGGCCCTGGCGTCGCTCTCGGTGGGGCTCAACCTGGGGCTCGCGGTGGCCGTCGTGCAGCAGCGCTTCGGGCCGCCGCCCGCCCCGACCGTGGTGGTGGTGCCGACCCCGGCGAGTGTCGGCGTCGCCGCGCCACCGGCGGCCGGCACGCCCGAGGGCGCGCCGCTGACGATGGCGGCGGACGGCGAGCCGGCGCCCCCGCCCGGCTCGCGACCGCCGGCGGCGACCATCCCCGACGACCGGGCCGCGCGGCCGCAGCGCGAGGAGCCGCCACCCGCCGGCTTCGGGCCCCGCGGTGAAGGGCCTGGTGGTGACTTCGGCCCCGCTGGTCCACCTCCTGGCGGCCCCGGCGGGCTCGGCGGCCCGGGTGGCCTCGGCGGTCCCGGCCCCGAACGACTGCAGGAGGTGGCCGAGTGGCTCGGCGTGCCGCCGGCGGACCAGCCGCGCTTCATCGCCCTGCAGCGCCAGTTCGTCGGTCAGACCCGCGAGCGGCGCATCCAGCTCGAGGCGGTGCGGCGTGCCCTCAAAGACGAGCTGACGTCGGCAAGCCCCGATCGCGGCCGGCTGCAGGTCCTGGTGCAGACCTCGGCGCAGCTGCAGGGCGCGCTCGAGCGCGCGCTCGTCGAGCACGTGCTGGCCGCCCGTCAGCTGCTCGACGGCGAGGCCGAGCGGCGCTACCTCGACTTTCTCGCCCGCCTCGGTCCGCGCCTCGTCGGCGGGCCCGGCGGCGGCGGCCAGCGGCCGCCGGGACAGCGTCCTCCCTGGCGTGGCGGGCAGCAGCGCTGGCAGCAGGGGCCGTGGGGAAAGGGCGAGGGTCGCATGCGACGCCGCGACCGCCCGGGCCTCGAGCAGATGGCCCCGCCGCCCGCGGCCGCGCCGACCACGCCCGAGGGAGACGGCACGCCGCCGCCTCGCGAGCGACACCGCGGGGCGCTCTTGCAGGCGAGCGCCAGCCTCGATCCGCCGCCGCCGGGCTGAGGCGGCGTTCCGCCGCGCCGAAAAAAAGAAACCCCGCCGGGGCGGCGGGGCAAGAGGGAGATTGGAGATCGTCTCTGCTGTCTCACCTCTTACTACGGAGCCGGCCGGGCCGGCGTTTGCCCCAGCGACGCGATCAGGATCGGATGTGGAATTGCACCGTGAGCTGGAAGTAGACCGGGACCGGCCGGCCCTGCAGCGTCGCCGGCTGGAAGCGCCACTGCTTCACAGCGGCCACAGCAGAAGCGTCGAGTCCCATGGGCAGCCCCTTGACGACCTGGACGTCGATGACGCGGCCGGCGCGATCGATGGTGGCCTGCACCACGACGATGCCCTCGACGCGAGCAATCCGCGCCCCATCGGGATAGCGCGGCTGCACGCGGAAGAGGACGATCGGCGGCACCATGCTGGCGTTGACCGGCTGCGGGTCGTCGCCGAACGCGGCATCGCCGGGACCCCCGGTGCCCCACGGCACCCCGCCGCTGTCGGTGGTGCTTGCCTCCTCGGTGCCGTCGCTCGGGGTCTCGCCCGTATCCGCGGTCGTCGAGCTGCTACCCTCCGGCGGTGCGGTATCAGGAGGTGTATCGGGGACGACGGGTGGCTGCGTCGGTCCCATCCTCGGCCGCGGCGGAGGGGGCTGCGTTTCCGCCGGATGCGCCGGCGGCGCTGGCGCCTGCCGCGGGAAGGTCACCTCGATGGGCGCCGGGAGCGGCAGATTCAAGACCACCACCTCCGGTGGCGGCGCCACCGGGTCGATCCCCCAGTTGCTCGCCAGCACCACGCTGCCGAGCGCCGCGGCGTGCAGCCCCACCGCCATTCCCAGCTTCAGCCCCCAGCGACGATCCCGCGTCCGCGGTACCAGCAGCTGCTCGAACATGGCGCGCCCTCCTTCCGTTGCTTTCCCTTGGATCCCGCAGGCGGCGCGAACGAAACCGCGCGATGACGGCTCCTGGCGGCGCCGCGCGCGCCGGCACGTCACTTGCCTCTGCCCCCCGTGTGCTCCTCCGCAGCGGGCTCTTCGTCCTCGCCTGGGGCCTCGTCGCGTCCCTCGGCGGGGACGCCCGGGCGGCGCCGCCCCCCGACCTACCCCTCCCTGTCTGGGAGCAACTCGCCGTCGAGGCCGCCCCCTGGCTGCTCGGCAGCGAGCAGAAGCAGCAGCTCGCGACGCTGCCACCGGCGGCGCGGGGGCAGGCACTGCGCGCGCTGCTCGCCGACCCCGATCCGGCGACGGCGGAAAACGAGCTGCTCGAGGGGGTGCGTCGCCGCCGGGCGCTGATGCTCTCCGAGAGCCTGACGACGGTCGACAAGCGCGCCCGGCTGCTCTTCCTGCAGGGTCCTCCCGACGAGCGCCAGCGCGTCGACTGCTCGGCGGTCTTCGTGCCGCTGGAGATCTGGCGCTACGGCGCGCTGCGTCTCGTGCTCTACCAGGGCTCGGCGGCGGGCCCCTTCCACCTCTGGCTGCCGATCGACGGCAAGCGCGCCCTCTATACCCACGAGATGGGGGGCTGGCTCGAGGAGTGGGAGTCGCTCGCCGGCCGCATC
>DASYUP010000480.1:0-3836 GCA_036001185.1 Thermoanaerobaculia bacterium | reverse complement strand
AGCGGATGCGCTTGGGGATGTGGGAGGTGAAGCCGCCGCCGCCGAGGATGTCGTTCATCACCAGCGCGGCGTAGGCGTGGGGGTCGCTCCACTGCGCGTCCCATTGCGTCCCCAGGTGTCCCATGGTGACGCGCGCCTGCGGGATGTCCTTCTCGACGTGGTAGAGGCCCGGCGTGGGAGTAGAGCGCGGCGGCGGCGGCGGCCAGGGCACCGGCGCCCCCTTGCCGGCCGGCCAGCCGGCAAAGCGCTGCTCCAGCTTGGCGAGAAAGGCCGCCGGCTGCACGTCGCCGGCCACCGCCACCACCAGGTTCTCCGGCCGCCAGTAGTCGCGGTGAAACGCCACCAGGTCGTCGCGCGAGATGGCGGCGAGCGAGGCC
Source organism: Thermoanaerobaculia bacterium (assembly GCA_036001185.1). Lineage (GTDB taxonomy): Bacteria > Acidobacteriota > Thermoanaerobaculia > Multivoradales > JAIOJS01 > DASYQD01. The sequence continues at coordinate 3,459 of DASYUP010000480.1, read as the reverse complement.
GCGGTGGGCAGCCGCGAGGTGAAGTGCTCGGTGCCGTAGAGCAGCCACTGCCACTCGCGGCCCTGGATCTCCTCGGCCTGATCGTTGCGCTGCTTCATCTCCTCGGTGAGGTTGCTCTTGGCGACGTCGAGCCGGTCCGTCTGGAACCGCGGTCGCTGCACCATGGTGAAGAGCAGGTCGAGGCAGTCGTCGAGCGCCGAGGCCAGACAGTTGACCGAGGCACCGCCGGAGGTGTCGCCGGTCTCGCTTCCCAGCTCGGCGGCGAGGAAGTCGGCGCGCTCGTCGAGCTGCTCGGCGGTCCAGTCGCCGGCCCCGCCCTGGCGCAGCATGGTGCCGGTCATCTCGGCGACGCCGACCTTGCCGGCCGGGTCGAGGAACGATCCCAGGCGCGACTGCAGCTCGACGTCGACCACCGGCAGGGTGTGGTCCTCGACCAGGTAGACCGTGACGCCGTTGGCGAGCACGTGCCGGTACGCCTCCGCCTTCGGCACGGTGAAGGAGAGCGGCGGGAAGCGCAGCTTGCCGGGCCGGGCCGGAATCGAGCCCGCTTGCGCTGCCGGCCTGGCGGCCGCGGGCTTGACAGAAGCAGGCTTGGCGGGCGGCGCGGGCTTGGCGGCGGCCGCCCGCGCCGCGGTCACGGCGAGCAGCAGCGAACAGGCGGTCAGCGCCGCGCTGGCGGCGGCGATTGGACGGCGGCGAGCGCTCATCACGGCTTCTCCTGCTTCGGCACCGCCGCGCCCTTCACCTCGGCGAGGCGGCGGCGCGCGGTTTCGCGGATGAGATCGAAGGCCGGCTTCATCTCCGCCGGCACCTTGCCGGCCTGCTCCTCCAGCTGGCCGACGATTTGCTGCAGCTTCTCGGCGTCGGTGATGGCGCGCAGCTGGCGCAGCTGGGCCGTCACCATCTGCTGCGCCTGCGGCGGCAGCTTGGCGATCTCCGGCGGCAGCGCCTCGGCGGCGCTGCCCGCCTTGCGGCGGTAGACGCCGACGGTGCGGTTCTCGGCGGCGAAGTACTGCTGCGCCACCCGCTGCACGTCGGCTGCGCTCACCGCCTTGGTGCGCGCCGCCCACTGGTCGAGGTAGCGCCAGTCCCCCTCGCCGTCGTAGTAGAGCAGCTGCAGCATGAGGAAGAACGGGCTCTGCAGCCGGCGGAAGGCGTCGGCGGCGATCTGGTTCTTCACCTTCTGCAGCTCGAGCTCGGGGACCGGCTCCTTCTGCAGCCTGCCGAGCTGCTCGTACCACGCCTGCTCGAGCTCCTCGGGAGTGTGCTCGCCCTTGGCTTCGGCCGCCATCTCGAAGTCGCCAGCGTATTTCTTCGAGTCTTGGTTGGCGGACACCGAGCTCGCCACCTGCTGGTCGAGCACCATCGACTTGTAGAGGCGCCCGGTGCGCCCGTTGAGCAGCCCCGCGAGCACCTCGAGCGCGTAGCTGTCGGCGTGCTCGAAGGCGACGGTGTGGTAGCGCACGCGCGCCTGCGGCTGGCAGTCGCAGCTCGCCAGCATGCGCTTCTCGGCAAGCTGCTGCGGCTCGAGCGTCGCCACGTCGGGGGGCTTGGGGCTGGGCTGCAGGCGGCCGAAATAGCGGCGGGCCAGCTTTTCGACCTCGACAGGGTCGAAGTTGCCCACCAGCGTAGCGGTGAGGTTGTTGGGGGCGTAGTAGAGCTTGAAGAACTCGTCCGCCTGCTGCTTGCTGATCACCCGCAGGTCGGAGGGCCACCCCACCACCGGCCAGTGGTAGGGGTGCGCCTCCCAGAACATGGCTTCGAACTCCTCGTCGAAAGGCCCGGTGGGCGTCGACTCGGTGCGCAGCCGCCGTTCTTCGTAGACCACGTCACGCTCGGAGTAGAACTCGCGAAAGACCGGATGAGCGAGGCGGTCGGATTCCATCCAGAACCAGAGCTCGACCTTGTTCGCCGGCACGGTGAGGAAGTACAAGGTCACGTCCTGGTTGGTGCTGGCGTTGATGCCGCTGGCGCCGGCCTCGGTGTAGACCTTGTCGTATTCGTCCTTGACCATCAGCTGCCGCTGCTCATCGACCAGCTTCTGGAAGCGCTCCTCGAGCTGCGCCAGATCGGCGGCGGCCGCCGCCGGGCCGAACGGCTCCTTGATCTCGCCGCGGCGGTAGCGCTCGCGCTGCTCGCGGTACTTCTCGCGGATCTGCTCCTGCAGCTGCTCCTGCTCGGCGATGATCTGCAGGTCGCGGGCGATGTTCGTGGTGCCGATGGTGGTGGTGCCCTTGAACAGCATGTGCTCGAAGAGGTGCGCCAGGCCGGTCATGCCCGGCCGCTCGTTGGCCGAGCCGACGTGCGCCACCCAGCCGGCCGACACCGTCGCCAGTTGCGGACGGCGCACGAGCAGGAAGCGCATGCCGTTGTCGAGCTGGAAGGTGGTCACCGGCACGTGCGCTTCCGCGGCGGCGGCCGACGGTGCCGGCGTGGCGGCTGGCGCCGCGGGCGCATCGATCGGTGCGGCAAGCGACGGAGCGAGAAAGGCCAGGGTGGCGAGCGCTGCGGAGGCGAGGGGTCGTCGCGAGGTATGCATCCCGGGGATGATACTAATCGGCGGCCCCAGCGCGAACGTCGTGGCCGACGCCCGTCCGGTGCCGCCGATGGGAGTGCGGCCGCACGCGGCCCCGCCGGGGCGCGTTCGGTTAGCGGCGCTGCTGCTCCTTCAGCCGCTTCTCGAGGTCGCGCAGGCGCCGCTCGAGCTCGTCGACCTTGCGCTGCAACTGGTCACGGTCGTGCAGCTCGCGCTCGATGCGCCACTTGATCTGCGGATCGTCGAAGGAACGGGCGACCTCGGCACCGAGCTCCTCGCCCCACGTCCCCATCTCCTCGCCAAAGGCCGCCCACTCCTTGGCGTCGGGCAGGACGAGCGCCATGTGGTCGCCGTCGTGGCGCTGCATCCAGCGGCCGAGGTCCAGCAGCCGTCCTTCGCGCTCGACGACGGTCGCCGGGAGCGTGCGGTGGCTGCCGTCGCGCACCACCTCGAGGGCGATCGCGTCGCCGGCCTTGCGCGGGGCGACGAGCTGCCGCAGGTCCCAGGCGCTGTCGACCGCCTTGCCGTCGATGGCGACCAGCACGTCGCCCACCTCGAGGCCGGCCTGCGCCGCCGGGCTGTTCTCCTCTACCCGTGACACCAGGACCCCGGCGTCGTCGCCGGCCTGGTAGTGACGGCGCAGCTCGGGAGTGATGTCGACGAGGTCGACGCCGAGGAAGCCGCGCTTGCCACGATGGACGACCATGGGCGGGGCCACGCGGGGCGGTGGCACGCGAGCCTGGTGGCGGGCCCGCGCCTCGGGGGTCGGGGGCGGCGTGCGGGGCTCGGCAGCGGCGGCGGGCAGCGCCGCCGCCAGCAGGCCGAGGGCGAGGAAAGCGTGACGGGTGCGGGCGTTGCTCATGACGGGCTGGAACATGAAGCCTCCTGGTAGGTCTCGATCGTCAACGCCTGGTGCCTGCCGG
>DASYUP010000479.1:0-1588 GCA_036001185.1 Thermoanaerobaculia bacterium | reverse complement strand
GCCCCCCTTGGTCATGCGCCCCGGCCCCAGCCCGTGACCCAGCTCGTGGTGCAGCACCTCGTCGAAGAAGGCCTCGAAGGCGAGGTGGGGGAGCTGGTCGGTGGCGAGAGTGCGGGCGGCGATGGGCCGCAGGATCTGCTCGTATTTGGCGCGCAGCATGTTGTGCAGCAGGACCTTCTTCGAGCCCTTGGCCTCGCGCACGCGCTCGTCGTTGGGCAGGTTGAAGGCCACCGTCTGCACCGCCTTCTTGCCGTCGCCGGCGGAGAAGACGAGGTCGACGACGCGGATGGGGCTCTCGCTGCCGCGGTGGAGGTTCTTGTGGGCCTCGGGGATGGGCAGGTTGCGCTCCAGCCAGGGCAGCTCGGCCTTGTAGCCCGCGAGCCTGCCCGACTCCGCCGGCAGGTCGACGGTGACGTACGACTCGAAGGCCGTCTTGTAGCCGAAGAGGCCGTCTTCGTAGGTCTCGTAAGGGCCGATGGTGACCTCCACCGGCGCGTCGAGATCCATCCAGGCGAGGTCGCTCTCGTAGTAGTCGTCGGCGAGGAAGGCGTCGGCGCGCAGCTGCAGGAAGCGGCGCAGGCTCTCGTTGCCGGTGGCCTGCGCGGCGGCGCGCAGGTGCTCGGCGGCCGGGCGCAGGAGATCGCCGTACTCCTGCGAGTAGGGAACCGCGGCGAGGCCGCCGCCGTCGCGGCGGCGGATGACCGTGAAGCCGGAGCGGAAGGCGGCGTCGTCGGTAGGATGGGCGGCGAGCCAGGCCTCGAAGTCGGCCTTGGTGAGCCCCTCGGGGTAGAGGCCGGCGCCTTCGGGATGCGGCGTGTCGCCGAGGAAGGGGCCGAAGCCGTCGAGACGGTCCCAGGGACCGAAGTTGATGGCGAAGTACTCACGGGCCGCGGCGGCGTGCGGCCCGTCGTAGGAAGCGAGCCGCTCGTGCAGCGCCGGGTTGGCAATCCACGCCTGGCGGAGGAAGACCTCGTCGAGCAGCCGCGAGGCGGCGATGAGCTCGCCGAGCGTGCGACGCTCGGCAGCAGGCAGCTCGCCGAGCTCGGCGGTGAGCGGAGTGCGCGCGTACTGCTCGAGCCGCGTCTCGAGGTCGTCGGCGACCTTCAAGGGAGGCGGCGGCGGGGGCGGTGGTGGCGTCGGCTCGGGGGTGGGGGCGGGTGTCGCCGCCGGAGTCGCGGCAGGAAGGGGCGCTGCAGGCGGCGTGGCGGGGGCGTGGGCGCCGGCGCAAGCGAGCAGCAGCACCAGGAGCGGTGAGGTCGAAGCGAGCAGCGGCGTTCGGCGCATGGATCTCCTCCTCGCCCGCGGATTGTATGGCGACCCGACGGCCGACTACCGCGGCGGCTCGCAGTGGCTGGCGGCGAGCGCTGCCGCGTCGAGCAGCTCCTCGCCATCGAGCAGCCGCGTGTGGCGGTTGCCGAGGAAGGCGAGCTCGAGCTCCTGCCGCGAGTCGGCGTCGAGCGCCAGGCGCTGGCGCAGCGCCGCCGGCAGGTCGCGCGGCAGGTAGCCCCACACCTCGACCCGCAGCAACTTCGTGGGACGGGCGCCGGCGGCGGTGGTGCCGTCCATGGTCGGCGCCTTGCGCTCGGTG
>DASYUP010000478.1:0-4136 GCA_036001185.1 Thermoanaerobaculia bacterium | reverse complement strand
GCGGAGCAGCACCTCGCCGGTGAACGGCTTGTCGAGGTATGCGAACCCCTCCTCCATCACGCCGCGGCGCACGAAATCGTCGGCCGTGTAGCCGCTCATGAACAGCACCTTCAGGTCGGGGCGGACAGCGAGGACCCGCTCGCGCAGCTCGGCGCCGCCCATGCCCGGCATCACCATGTCGGAGAGCATGATGTGGATGGGGCCGTCGTGCTGGGCAGCGACGCGCAGCGCCTCCTCGCCGTCGCCGGCTTCGAGGATCGCGTACCCTCGGTCGGCGAGGACGCGGCGGGCGAGATCCCTGACCATCGGCTCGTCTTCGACGAGCAGCACGGTCTCCGTGGCGGCGATGGACTGCCTGCCTGCCGTGACCTCTACCTCGCCCGACTCTTGCCCGGCGGCACGTGGCAAGTAGACCTTGAAGGTGGTTCCTTGCCCCGGTTCGCTGTAGACCCACACGTACCCGTCGCTCTGCCGCACGATGCCGTAGACGGTGGCCAGGCCGAGGCCGGTACCTCTGCCCTGCTCCTTGGTGGTGAAGAAGGGCTCGAAGACACGCGCCAGGGTCTCCTGATCCATGCCCTCCCCGCTGTCGCTCACCGCCAGCATCACGTAGTGTCCAGGCTGCACGGGCTCGGAGGCTTGCCGGGGACTGCCGCTCGCCAGCTCGAGGTTGCGCGTGGCGATTTCGATGACGCCGCCTTCGGGCATGGCGTCGCGAGCGTTCACCACCAGGTTGACGAGGATCTGCTGCACCTGGCCCGGATCGGCCTTCACCTTCGCCAGGGAATCGTCGAGGTGGGTGACGAGCTGGATGTCCTCGCCGATCAACCGGCGGAGCATCTTCTCGGTCTCGCCGATGATGGCATTGAGGTCGAGCACGCGCGGCTTCAGCACCTGCTTGCGGCTGAAGGCGAGTAGCTGGCGGGTCAGGCTGGTGGCCCGCTCGGCCGCCTTGGCGATCTCCTGGACGTCGGCGCGGCGGGTATCGGCGGCATCGAGGTCCTGCAGCAGGAGCTCGGCGTAGCCGCCAATGGCGGTGAGGAGGTTGTTGAAGTCGTGGGCGACGCCGCCGGCGAGCTGCCCGATGGCCTCCATCTTCTGCGCCTGGCGCAGCTGCTCTTCGAGGTGGCGCTGGCGGGTGACCTCCTCGACGGCGCCCTGATAGCAGAGCAGCCGGCCGGCTTCGTCGCGCACGGCATGCACCGTCTCGCGGACCCAGATCAGCGTGCCATCGTGGCGTCGCAGTCGCACCTCCAACCCGCTCACCGTGTCGCCGGTGTCGAGCAGCGCCTGGCGATGGGCGCGGTCACCGGCATCCGCGTAGAGGTCTCCGGCAGGAACCGCCCGCAGCGCCGCCGCTTCGGGGAAGCCCAGCGTAGCGACCAGGGCAGGGTTGACGTCGAGAAGAGTGCCGTTGGGCAGCACGCGATAGAGGCCAACGGGCACCCCGTCGAAGATGCCGCGGAAGCGCGTCTCGCTGGCGCGCAGGTCCGCCTGGGTCGTTGCCAGGCTGGCCGCCATCTCGTTGAAGCTCTCCGCCACCCGCGAGAGCTCGTCGCGGTGGGCGAGCGACACGCGGGTTTGCAGCTCGCCGCGACTGAGCCGCAGCGCGGCGTCGGAGATCCGGTCCAGGGGCTCGAGGAGCCGCCGGTGTACGAAGCGCGCGAGGATCAGCAGCAATGCCGCAAACGCCACGGCAACCGGTGCGACCGCCCCGTAGAGCCGGTTGAACACCGCCGCCTGGCGGTGACCCAGCGCGGCGCGGGCCTCGACGCGCATGCCGACGAAGCGGTCCAGGGCCGCCTGCAGCGCCGCGACCTGGCGGCCCATGGCTTCCACGCGCCGGTCGGTGGCGCCGAGATCCCTGGCGGCCAGGCCGTCGAAGGCGCTCTGGGCGGCCACCTCGAACCCCTGATGCAGCTCCTTGACCCTTTCCACCTGCAGACGCTCGGCCAGCGACAGGTCGAAGAACAGGTACTGGCGCAGCAGGTCGTAGGCCTGGTCGCCGTCACGCCAGAAGCTCTGCCGCAGCTCGGGCCGCCCCTGGTCGAGGTAGCGATTGGCCTCGAGCAGCTGGCGATTGACGGTGCGCAGGATGCGGTCGGCGAGGCTCTGCTCGGCGAGCAATGCCCGCGTTTCCCGCTCGAGGTCCGCGTGCCACGCCGCCGTGAAGCGCAGCAACAGCACCAGCCCGACCAGCGCCAGGGCGACGAAGAGGACCGCGCCGCCGACGATGCGCCGTCGCAGCGCTCCTACCCGCGGGACGGCCGTACCCCGCTTCATTGCCAACCGCCGGCCTCGACTCTGTCACGACCGATGGTGACGAGCTGGTAGGGCCGCGTGACATCTCCCTGCTCGTCGAAGGCGATCGCCCCGGAAAGGCCGCGAAACGGCGGCCGGCTCCGCCCCACGGTCGCGAGATACGCGCGTACGGCCTCGCGGCTGCGCGCCCCGTCGCGCAGCGCCGCGGTCACCAGCTTCACGGCGTCGTAGGTCAGCACGGCGCTGCCGGTGAGGGCGTAGCCGCGCTGCTGCCAGAGCTGCTGGCGGAAGCGGACGAGGCCGGCGTCGGCGGCTTCGAGGTCGACGAAGCGCACGAAGCCGATGCCGCGGCAGCGCGGATCAGTGTAGATGGGCGCTGCCTCCACCCCGTCGCTGCCGAGGATGGTAAGTCGTGGCAATGCGGCCCGCAGTGGCGCCAGCATCGGCAGCAGCTCGGGCAGCCTTCCCAGCCAGAAGAGGAGGTCCGGGGAGGCGCGAGAGACGGCGGCCAGAGGGCCGTCGACCTGGTTCGGCGAGACGGTTTCGAGGTAGGGCGCCTCGTAGACGACGTCTAGGCCAAGCCGCTGAAGCTCGCTGTCGAGCCCCGCGTGGAGCCCGCGCCCATAGTCGTCGTTGACGTAGAAGACGGCCAATCTGGCGGACCTGCCGGCGGCCAGCGCCCTGCGGGCCAGGACCACGGCCTGCCCCTGCTCGCTCGGCACCAGGCGGAAGCTGAACGGCCCCGCCTGCGTGTAGCGCGCGGCCGTCGTGGTGGGCGCGATCTGCGGCAGGTGGGCGGCGTTGTAGATCTGGGCGGCGGCGAGGCTAGCGGACGAGTTGCCGTGTCCCACCACGGCGAGGACCGACCGGTCGTGCACGAAGGCGTCGGCGGCGGCGATCGCCGGCTGCGCCTGGGTCGCCCTGCCGTCGGCGGCTTCGTGGAGCGCGAGCGGCCGGCCATCGATCCCGCCAGCGGCGTTGATCTCGGCCGCCGCCAGCCGGGCAGCCGCGACCCCTTCGGGATTGACGCTGATGCCGATCGCCAGCGGCTCCGGCTGGCGGCACCCGGCGACGAGCGTGAACAGGGCGGCGGCGAGGGTGGCCCGGGTCACGAGCCCGGGCAATCTGTTCCTCGCTTCGGAGAGCCGGAAGGGGCGGCGGTGCGGCATCGACAGGGCACCGATTATAGCAACTCGCTGTATTCGTCAGCGGCAAAGAGTGCGCTGCCCGCGACCGGGCGCTGTCGTCACTGTACGGCTGATTCGGAGCGATGCGATGGCGCTCGTCAACCGCGCCGTGCTGCCGGCCGTCGGCGCGTGGCCGCCGAGGCGCCGCCGGCCGGCCTCAACCCAGCGGCGAGGTCGCATAGTCTTTGTAGACCGGCTGGTACATCAATGACTTCCCCTGGCCGGGATCGACGGTGATCGGCAGGCAGCGGCTGGGGTGAATGCCGGCGCAGGCGGTGTAGAGGGTGAGCTTGCCGACCGGAATGCCCATGCCATGCACGCCAGGTCGCCGAGGTCGAGGATGCGCTCGCCGTCGGTGACGACGATGATCCGCACGTCGTCCACACGTGGAGCGCGTCCCAGCCAGGCAGCGACGTCGGCAGTCGGCTCGCGGTGCTCGGGCCGATAAGCCGCGGTTTCCAGGTGGTACCCTCTCGCCGCCCTGGCACAAGAACAGTCGAACGTGAAACAGCCGGTGCGACGTCGTAACCGCAAGGCCAAAGCGGCGCGGAGGGGAAGCAATCACCGCCCCCCCCCGGCCTCTTCCCTCGGCACGGGTGACGGGCTCGTCGACCTCGAGATCCTGCGCCGAGGCATCGGCCTGCTTCCCCCGGCCGGCGACCCCGATCCCGGTCTGGCGACCCTGGC
>DASYUP010000477.1:0-2693 GCA_036001185.1 Thermoanaerobaculia bacterium | reverse complement strand
CCTGGTGCCGGTTCAGGGGGGTGGTGAGGGGCTCACCTACGAGGCGATCTTCAACTAGGGGGAAGGCCGCGCCGCGGCCACCGCGGGTGCTGGCCCCGAGTGCCGGCGGCGGGCACGAGGGCCCGGCCGTCGCGGTGAGCTCCCGGTCGCCGACGATCTCCACCCGGCCGACGCGGTTGGTCGCCGCCAGCGCCTGCGCGGCGCCGCCGCCGGTGGCCGCCGGCGTGTAGCCGCTCAGCGCCAGCGCGCTCTCGCCGAGCTGGCGCAGCGCCACGGCCGGGCCGCCGCCCGGTCCGTCGGCGATGCGGTTGTTGGCCAGCGCCACACAGGCGCCGCTGCTGTCCCGCGTCTCGATGCGCACGGACGGGAGCGGCACCGAGGGCGCGTCCGCGGGCTCGCCCACGACGTTGTCTCGCGCCTCCACACCGAGGCGCGAGCGTCCCGCGGCCGCCACGTAGACCGCCTCGGCGACCTGCCCGGCGAGCTCGTTGCCGGTGAGCGCGAGGGCGGCCTCGGCATCGTCGCTGAGCAGCACCACCACACCGCGGGTGGCGCCGGCGCCCTTCAACGCATCGCGCTCCAGGCTAGCCCGCAGGCGGCTGCTGCCGGTCGCTTCGAGGGTGAGGCCGGTGTCACGGGCCAGCAGGTCGTCGCCCCGGGCCACGAGCTCGATGCCGCCGCCGTCGTGGGCGGCGGCGACCAGCGCGCGGGTCGGCGCACCGCCGACGTCGCCGATGGCGCCGCTGCCGGCGAGCTCGAACGAGAGCCGCCCCTGGCCCGCTGCCACCAGCGAGAAGCCATCGGCCGCGAGCCGCGAGAGCACGGTCGTGCCCACCACGAGGCGCAGGTCGGCGTCGCCGTCGGCGCGGGCCACCAGCCCGGATGCCGGCAGCGGCCCGTCCTCCTCGACGAGCTCGACCCCCTCGAGCGCGATCCGCGCCTCGCCGTGCGACGTCTCCACCGCCAGCGCCGCCCCGGCGCGCACGCCGATCTCGCTGGAGGCGATCTCCATCGTCCCGCTCGGGGCGCGCACCAGCACCCCGGCGTCGCCCGCCGCCGTTCCGGTCGCGGTGACGCGGCAGGCGCGCAGCGCCACCTGGCCGGCACGCTCGAGCCGGATGCCGAAGCGCGCTGCGCCGGTGACCGTCACCTGCTCGAGGGTGGCGTCGACGACGTCCTGCAGATCGATGCCGGCGGTAGCGGTGCCGCGTCCGTCGACCCGCAGGCCGACGAGGCGGAAGCCGTGAACCGCACGGCCGACGAGCACCGCCTCGCCACCACTCGCGAGCGCCACCCCCTCGACACTCGCATGGTCCGCCAGCGTCACCACCGGCCCTTCGGCGCTGGCCAGCAATGGCGGCTCGCCCGCCGGCAGCGGCGCCTCGCCTCCGGCGTCGAAGGCGACCCCGCTGCCCACCAGCCGCTGGAAGGGACGCAGCCGCACCGGCTCGTCGAGCGCGCGCTCGGTGCCGTCGCCACGGAAGACGTAGATGGTGTCGCCTGCGTCGGCGGCCCGCACGGCCCGCGTCAGGCGATCGAAGGGAGCCACCATCGAGCCGTCGCCGTCGGCGACGGCGGTGTTGTCGACGTACCAGACGCGCGCCGAGGGCCGCGGCGGGTGGCGATCGATGGCGCCGGCGGCGGCGGCGGCGGCGAGAGCCGCCAGGAGAGCGGCTGCGGCGGCGGGAGCGGGGGACGCGGCCGGTCGCATGAGGGTGTGCCCGCGGCAGTTCCGCCGCGGCGGCGGGGGGTGGATCCAGGGGGATCGCGGGGTAGCGGCACACTATCAGAAGCCTGCGGGTGGACGAGGTGACCGGCGCAACATGCTGGCGGCCGGCCGCCGGCGCAAGAAACGGCGCATCACTCGCCGGCCGAGCTTGCCAACTACTTGCAGGAAAGAAGGCCGCGATCTCTCGACCTCGTCATTGCGAGGAGCGCAGCGACGAAGCAATCTCGACGCCGCAACGTCGAGATCGCTTCGCTTCGCTCGCGATGAGGACGACGAGCTCGCTTTGCGGGCAAGTAACTAGGCCAGGATCCGCTTCCAGCCGGGATCGCGCTCGACGTATTCGGCAACGAACCAGCAGCTCGGCACCACCTTGTAGCCCTGCCCGTCGGCCCACTCCAGCGCCTGGCGCACGATGCGCGCGGCGATGCCGCGGCCGCGCAGCGCCGGCGGCGTGTAGGTGCTCACGAAGTCGACGGTGCGCTCGTCGACCTGGCGGTAGACGAGGTAGGAGACTTGGCCGTCGCGCTCGTGGGTGAAGCGCCGCCGGTCCGGGTCGTGAGCGATCTCAGTGGACACTCGTTGCCCCTCCCGTCTCGCTCCTTCCCTGGCCCTGCAGCCAGGCGTCGGCGCCCACCGCCGCCATCACCAGCTCCACCGACAGGGCGCAAAGCAACATCCCCATCACCCGCGTGAGGATGGCGGCGCCGTTGTCGCCGAGCACGCGGTGGATGGAGCCGGCGGATCGCATCAGCAGGTAGGTGAGAAGCAAGATGCCGACCAGGACGAGAGTGGTGGCCGCCTGCGTGGCGATGGAGTAGCGGTTGTTGTCGGTGAGCAGCACGCAGGCCATGATCGAGCCGGGGTTGGCGATCGCCGGCACCGCCAGCGGGAAGACGCCGAGGTCGTGGCCGGGCTCGGGGTTGCTCACCAGGTGGCCGCCGAAGACCATCTTCAAGCCGAGCAG
>DASYUP010000476.1:0-2626 GCA_036001185.1 Thermoanaerobaculia bacterium | reverse complement strand
CTGCGCGTCGAGGTAGGGAGTGTCGATCTGGAAGATGTCGCCGGTCATGACGATCTTCGTCCCCTCGCCGGCGCGGGTGATGATCGTCTTCACCTCGTGCGGCGTCAGGTTCTGCGCCTCGTCGACGATGAACATCACCTTGCTGAAGCTGCGGCCGCGGATGTAGGCGAGCGGCACGATGTGCAGCTTCTCCTGCTCCACCATCTCGTCGAGACGGCGGAACTCCTTCTCCGAGGTGTCGAACTGCCCCTTGATGAAGGAGAGGTTGTCCCACAGCGGCTGCATGTAGGGGTTGATCTTCGAGTGGATGTCGCCCGGCAGGTAGCCGATGTCCTTGTTGGAGAGCGGCACGATCGGGCGCCCGAGGTAGATCTGCCGGTAGGCGCGGCGCTGCTCGAGGGCGCCGGCGAGTGCCAGCAGCGTCTTGCCGGTGCCGGCGGCGCCGGAGAGGCTGACCAGCTGCACCGCCGGGTTCAAGATGGCATGCAGGGCGAAGCTCTGCTCGGCGTTGCGCGGCGAGATGCCGTAGGCGGCCGGCTTGTGGATGCGCTCGAGCAGGCCGGTGTCGGGGTTGTAGAAGGCAAGCGCCGACTTCTTCGCCGACTTGAGGATGAAGTAGTGGTTGGCCTGCGGGTCCTCGATGCCGAAGGTCTCCGGCGGCAGCGGGCCGGTGCCGTAGAGGGCGTCGATGGCCGTCTCGTCGGCCACCTCGATGGTGGCGTGGCCGCGGCGCAGCTTCTCGACGTCGCGGATCTTGATCGTCTCGTAGTCCTCGGCGAGCAGGTTGAGCGCCCGCGCCTTGAGCCGCAGGTTGATGTCCTTGGAGACCAGGATGACGCGACGTCCGGGCTCGGCCTCGCGCAGCCGCAGGGCGGCGGCGAGGATGCGGTGGTCGTTGCTGTCGCTGCTGAAGACGCGCGCGTCCTCGGGAAGCTGACCGTTGTCGGGGAGCACCCGCACCCTGCCCGAGGTGGCGCCGTTGAGGGGGATCCACTCGCGCAGCAAGTTGCCGCCGGAGAGCGAGTCGAGCTGGCGGATGAACTGCCGCGCCTGCAGGTTCATCACGCTGTTACCCTTCTTGAACTGGTCGAGCTCCTCGAGGACGGTGATCGGCACCGCCACGTCGTGCTCCTGGAAGTTCCGCAGCGATTGGCCGTCGTAGAGGATCACCGAGGTGTCGAGCACGAACACCTTGGTGCCGCGCGCCGCCAGGTGCAGCTCGCCGCCGGTGTGGGATTCGCCGTTGAGGTAGGGGAAGGGGACGGGGGTGGGCAGCTGAGACAGGGGATCAGACAAGGCGTTGCCGAGGGGCTCGTCCATGAGGTCTCCGCCTACCGCCGGAAAAGCGGTGGCACGCTGGCGTTTGCGAGGCGACTCGGAGGGAAACGAGCGAGGAACCGCGCGAGAGCGGGGAAGCGACCTCGAGGGGGAAGGTGGGGCACCGCCGCGCTGGGTACGCGGCCTCCGCCGGGGGGGAGGAGGGCTGCTGACGGCTGCGTCATCAAGCGGCAAGGAGATTGTCGCATGGGCGGGGCGGGCGGCGCTACTCCCTGTAGGGCATCGATCTTGCACCCACTCGGTCGGCTCATCACGCGCTGCAAGGGGTCCCCTGGCGATGTACCGCAAGCTCGACGAGACCGCGACGCTGCGCCTGCTCGTCCGCCACCTGCCGGCGGGGGTCTACATCACCACCGAGACGGGCGAGATCCTCGACGCCAACCCGGGGCTGCTGGGGCTGCTGGGGGTGGTCTCGCTGGACGAGGTGCGGGCGCTCGGCGTCGAGGACCTGCCGGTGGGCGGGCGCGCCACCCGCGAGCGCCGGCAGCAGCGGCTCGAGCGAACCGGCGCGATCGACGAGCACGAGCTGCGGCTGCGCCGGCCGGACGGGCAGGTGCGCACGGTGATCGACACCTGCTATCCGCTGCGCGACCCCGAGAGCGGCGAGATGCTCTACCACGGCGTGCTCATCGACATCACCGAGCGCAAGCTCTTCGAGCAGCAGCTCAGGGAGATGAGTGGCCGCGACGCGCTCACCGGATGCTTCAACCGCCGCTACCTCGCCGAGCTCGAGGAGCGGCTGCTGGCGGAGGGCTCGGCGTGGGGCGCCATCGTCGTCGACGTCGACCACTTCAAGAGCTACAACGACGAGCAGGGCCACCAGGCGGGCGACACCGCGCTGGTCGACGTTGCCCACTTCCTCATGCATGAGACGCGGGCCCAGGACGCCGTGGTGCGGCTCGGTGGCGACGAGTTCCTGGTGCTGTTGGTCGGTGAGCACGCCGACTCGACGGCGGCGATCGCCGCCCGCCTGCGCGAGCCCGAGCACCTGCCGGCGCCGGTGCCCTTCTCGCTCGGCTGGGCGGTGCGCCGGCCCGGCGAGTCCCTCGAGCGCACCATCCAGCGCGCCGACAAGCGGCTGTTCGAGGTGCGGGCGCGCGAGCGCAGCGACCGGCGCGGCCGGGTGGCGCCCTTCCCGCCGACCCGGCTGCTGCCGCGCTGAGAGGCCAGGCCTGCGCCGGTGGCGGCGGCCCCGGCGCCGCGAGGGGTAGCATCGCCGGCGCCACCCGGCACGCGAGGGCTCTGCTGACCGAGAGTCTCGAGATCACCGTCAAGGCGGCGCTCACGG
>DASYUP010000475.1:0-5542 GCA_036001185.1 Thermoanaerobaculia bacterium | reverse complement strand
TCCACCGCCTCGCGCGCGAAGACCGTCGCGAAGTGGGGCACCAGCCGCCGCGCCACCTCCGGCAGCGGCCAGGCGACGCCGGTGCGCCGCGCGATCGAGGTGAGGGCGATCCCCGGCAGCCCGCAGGGGACGATGCCGGCGAAGGCGCCGACGTCGGTGGTGACGTTGAGGGCGAAGCCGTGGGTGGTGATCCAGCGCGACAGGTGCACGCCGAGCGAGGCGATCTTCTCTTCCCCCACCCAGACGCCGACGTGCGGCGACGGACGCGCTGCCGCCTCGACACCGAGCTCGGCGAGAGTGCGCACCAGCACCGCGCACAGGTCGGCGACGTAGCGGCGCACGTCGCGGCGGTCGGGCGAGAGATCGAGGATGGGATAGCCGACCAGCTGGCCGGGGCCGTGGTAGGTGGCCTGGCCGCCGCGGTTGCTCTCGTGCACGGCGATGCCCCGCGCCGCCAGCCAGCCGGCATCGGCGGTGATCTCCGCCTCGCCGGCGTTGCGGCCCAGCGTGTAGACCGGCGGGTGCTCGAGCAGCAGCAGCCGCTCGGGGCCGTCGCCGCGGCGCAGGGCTGCCCTCACCCCCTCCTGCAACCGCACCCCTTCGGCGTAGGGGACGGAGCCGAGGAAGCACCACTCGAGCCGGCGCGCGCTCATCACCGACCATTGTAGGAGAGGATGCGCGTCATGCTGACGGCAGCACCTCTCGACCTCGCCGGCAAGGTCGCCCTCGTCACCGGCGCCTCGCGCGGCATCGGTCGCGCCACGGCGCAGTTGCTGGCCGCACGCGGCGCCACGCTCGCCGTGCACTACCAGAGCCGTCGCGAGGCCGCCGAGGAGACGCTCGCGCTTCTCGCTGGCACCGGCCACGCCAGCTTCGCCGCCGACCTCGCGCGCGAGGACGAGGTGGCGGCACTGGTGCCGGCGGTGGTAACGCGCCTCAGCGGCGTCGACATCCTGATCAACAACGCCGCCATCTACGAGGCCCATCCGCCGGCGACGGCGAGCGCCGAGCAGTGGCGCGCCGCCTGGCGGCGCACGCTGGCCATCGACCTGCTCGCTCCCGCCCACCTCTGCCACGCCGCCGTCGCCACCATGCGCCAGCGCGGCGGCGGCCGCATCGTCAACGTCTCCTCGCGCGGCGCCTTCCGCGGCGAGCCCGACGCTCCCGCCTACGGCGCCGCCAAGGCGGGCCTCAACGCCATGAGCCAGTCGTTGGCTAGGGCGCTGGCGCCGCACGGCATCTTCGTCTTCGTGGTCGCCCCGGGTTGGGTGGAGACCGACATGGCCGAGCCCTACCTCGCCGGCCCCGGCGGCGACGAGATCCGCGCCCAGAGCCCACTCGGCCGCGCGGCCCGGCCGGAGGAGATCGCCATGACGATCGCCTTCCTCGCCGGGCCGGGGACCGACTACCTCACCGGCTGCATCGTCGACGCCAACGGGGCGTCGTATCTGCGGAGCTGAGGAAACAGCGTCAGGGATCGATGATGATCATCGGATCGGGTCCCGGCTTGCCGGCGATTACGACCCGGTAGGGGAAGCTCCCGGGCTTGGCGCCGCGGGTTATCCGACCGACACAACGTCTCGGCGAATCGCACGAGACCTTCAGAGGCCACTGTTCCTTGGGCTCGACGCCAAGCGGTCCACTGCCCGCGTCAAGCGTCCATACGCACTGCTGGCCCTTGGCAATAGACAGGTGCACTGGATCGGGGGCAACCTTGAAGTCTGCGGTCACGGTAACCAGAACTTCGTTGCGACCCTTGCCGTAGGGTTCGCCGTTTCCGTGTCGATTGGCGCAGCATGCGACTGCCAGCGCCCCGAGTACCGACACCACAACCCACGTGTGCCCTCTTCTCATGCGATGGCCCTCCGGATTCACGCGGCCCGGCGTGTATCGCCGAACAGCAGGAGAAACTCTCGCTCCCTCCGCAACCCAGCGAATTCGGGGTCGCGGGCGAGCATATTGCGGTCATAGCCAGCGGCGATCGCCCGTCGCAGCAGCGCTACCGCGTCGGCGGGGCGACTTCCCAGCGTCGCCACCAGCGCCGCGGCGTAGATGACCTCGGGGCCGATGGTCTCTTCCTTGACGAGGCTGAGCTCTCGTTCGGCAGCGCGCAGGTCCCCGCTCTTTGCCAACACGATGGCTAGTCTCGTACGTAGAGTACCGTCACTAGGATTCACTGCGAGCTGCTCTCTAGCCAACTCGATCGCCTTACGGTAGATCGACTGCGCTTCTACTGTTCGGCCAGGGGTCCAGCGATACGCGTCCCCGAGGTTCATCCAGACGTCGAAGCTCGAGGGCATCAGCTCGGCCGCCTTGCGAAACGAGCCCACCGCCTGATCGTACTGCCCGAGATAGAACTGCAACGTTCCCAGATTGGCGACCCCCGAGCCGGTCGCCTCGAGAGCGACCGATCGTCGCGCTGCCTGCAACGCCGCTTCGAAATCCCCCATCGCGGTCAGGGCCCCGCTCAGGTTGCTGAACCCGCGCGCACTGTCGGCGTTGAGCTCGGTGACGCGCCGGAACATGCTGGCAGCCTCGCGAAATTTGCCGAGCCTGAAGTAGAAACCACCGAGCTTGTTGTACGCCGCCCAGTATCCGGGTTGGAGCGCGATGAGCCGCTGGTAGGCCTCCTCGGCACGCACCGGATCGCCTGCTCCGTCCCAAGCCTGCGCCAAGGCCAGCAGTGCCTCGCTGTTGCCAGGCTGGACAGCGAGGGCGTGACGCAGCAGTGGGATTGCCCGATCGGCTTCGCCGGTTCGGATGGCCAGCTGCGCGAGCGTCACCTCCACCTCCGGCCGACGGGGAGCGAGCTGGCGCGCGCGCTCGCAGTAGGCGCGCGCCAGCGCTGCCCCGCTGGGGTCGCGGGTCATGGTGAGTCGATGCAGGAAGGCGCGCCCGAGCGCCGCATGGACGAGCGGCGACTCCGGCGCCTCCTTGGCGAGACCTTCGAGCAGCTTCACCGCCTGGTCGATGGAGGCGCTCTGGTCGTAGCGCTGCAGCAGACCGAGCGCTTGCAGGTAGTGGTCCTGCTGCGCGGGGCGCGGCAGCCCACCGTCATCGGGCGCTCCCTGCGGGCGTGCGAGATCGAGAGCGCCGAGAACCTGCTGCGCCAGGTCGTCCTGGACCGCGAAGAGCGAACCCTCGGGAGCGGTAACGATGCCGCCGGCGAGCTGGCTGCCGGCGGGCGCCTGCAGCAAGGTATAGATCACGCGCAGCTCGCTGCCGGCGCTCTGCACCGAGCCGCTGAGCACGAGGTTGGCACCCAGGGCCTTGGCTACACGCATGGGGTCGGCGCCCTTCTGCACCGCCTCCAGCGTCGTCCAGGCAGGGAAGACGCGCATGCCGTCGACCTCGAGGAGCTGCGCGCTCACCGCCGCCGCCAGACCTTCCCCCAGCCACTGGCGATCGCGACCGCCGCTGCCGAGATCGCGGAAGGGCAGGATCGCGATACTGGGAATGGCCGCCGACAGGCGAGCATCGCGCTGGTGCGCATGCCAGGAGCTCGCCGCCGCAGCGCCGATGACGACCAAGAGGCCGCCGGCGAGCAGTCCTGTGCGCGACCGCACCCACCCCCACCGCTTCGGCGGCGGCCGCCACGTCGCCGTGATCGCCCCGCCGCTCGCCGACCCACCGACCACCAGCCGCGCCTGCGTGAGGTCGCCGAGCCGCCGCGCGGGATCCTTCTCCAGGCAGGCCCGCAGCAGCTCGCGCACCTCCTGGGGCAGGTCGCGCGGCAGCCGCGACCAGTCGGGCTCGTCGTTCATCACCGCCGCCAGCACCTCCCAGGGCGAGCCGCCGAGGAAGGCCCGGAAGCCGGTGAGCAGCTCGTAGAGGATGCAGCCGAAGGCCCAGACGTCGGCGCGGGCGTCGACGATCTCGCCGCGCACCTGCTCGGGGCTCATGTAGCCGGCGGTGCCCAGCAGCATGCCGCTGCTGGTGAGGCCGATGGCGGCGGTAGGCGAGTGGGAGTGCTCGCCGGTGCCCGAGCTGCCGGTGGCGCCGGTCTTGGCGAGGCCGAAGTCGAGGACCTTGAGCTTTCCTTCCGGCGTGATCTTGAGGTTCGCCGGCTTGAGGTCGCGGTGCACGACGCCGCGCGCGTGCGCCGCCGCCAGCCCCTCGGCGAGCTGGCTGGCGAGCGACATCGCCTCCGGCAGCGGCGGGACGCCGCCCACCAGCCGCTCGGCCACGGTCTCGCCCTCGACCAGCTCCATGACCAGGAACGGCCGCCCATCCGTCTCGCCGATCTCGTAGAGGGCGGCGATGCCGGCGTGAGTCAGGGCGGCGAGGGCCCGCGCCTCGCGCTCGAACCGCGCCCGCCGCTCGGGGTCGGTGACCACCGCGTCGGGCAGGGTCTTGATCGCCACCTCGCGGCCGAGGCGGTGATCGAGGGCGCGGTAGACCTCGCCCATGCCGCCGGCGCCGAGCGGCGCGAGGATTTCGTAAGGCCCGAGCCGGGTGCCCGCCGAGAGCGCCATGGGATTTGGAGCGATTGTACAGGGGAAGGACGGCGCTCTTCGCGCCGGCGCCGCCCCCGAAATCACAGCGCGCGATCGCGACTTCTGTGGAGGAATGGTGCAGGCGGCAAAGCGGTTGTAGGGCGTATGCGAGACCGCATCGCCGCCCGTGTTGTGCTCACTCTACTCCTCGGTGCCGTCGCCATGCCGGTGAGCGTCGCGGCCAAGTCCGCGGCTGGCAAGTCCGCGGGTGACCAGGGTGGCAACCTCGCCACCCGTGTCGAGGGCAGCTTCGACAACCCCGCTGGCGCCGGTAGCTTCGACGGCACGCTCACGCTCAACGGCTTCGCGCGCCGCGGCGATCGCATCGGCGCCGCCGCCACGCTCGAGGGCACCTTTACCGACGGTGCGGGCAAGGAGCTCGGTGACCTGCCCGAGCAGGCGGTGACGATCTCCCTCGACCCGGCCGCGGTGTCGGCGACCTGCCAGCGGGCCAAGCTGACGCTCGATGCCGGGGCCGTCGACGGCGCCGGCGTGCACGCTCGCCTGCAGCCGGTCGAGCTGGAGATCGACGCCAACACGGTGCCCGGCCACAAGCTCGACGGCCTGCTCTGCGAGCTGGCGAAGCTGGTCCAGCCCGCCCCCGACGCCGGCGCCGTGGCGCAGCAGCTCGATCGGATCCTGGACGCGCTCGAGTAGCGACGACCTCTTCATTGTGAGGAGCGTAGCGACGAAGCAATCTCGCCGCCGCAACGTCGAGATCGCTTCGCTTCGCTCGCGATGACGGCGGCGAGCGAGCGCCTTCTCCGGGGCAAGTACCCTAGCGCCGTGCCCAGGCTGAGCGCACCACTTCTTCGGCCGGCCGCCCGGCGAAGCCGAAGGGATCCTCAGCGGCCTCGCCCCCCGGCGCCGAGAACCATTTCCACCAGTAGGCGCCCCCCAGCCAGGGCTGCGGCCAGACCGCCTCGAGAAACGCCGCGTAGGCGTCGGCCTGCAGCTGCGGGTTGGTCGCCGCGCCCGCCGGCAGCTCCCAGGGGCGCCGGGCTCCCCAGTCGGCGGCCGGGTAGCCCACCTCGGTGAAGACGACG
>DASYUP010000474.1:0-2687 GCA_036001185.1 Thermoanaerobaculia bacterium | reverse complement strand
CCCCGCGGGCCGAGGAGATAGGCGAGGTACTGCGTCACCTGCAGCCCGATCTCCGAGGTGTTGAGGATGGCGAAGAGCCAGAGGTTCCACGCCACCAGGAAGCCCAGTCGCTCGCCGAGCCCCAGCTTCGCCCACTGGTAGAGGCCGCCCTCGAGCGGCATCAGGCGGTTGAGGTAGATCACCACCACCGCCGAGGGGATGTAGAAGAGAAGGATGGCGGCGAGCCAGAGCACGACGTGCGACGGGCCCTGCTTGGCGGCGACGCCGATCCACGGCAGCCCGACGATGAACAGCACCTGAGTGAGCACCAGGTCGCCGAGCCCGAGCTCCTTCTTGAAGACGCCGCTGCGCGCCTCGAGGCGCTGCTCCTCCTGCCGGAAGCGCGCGTCGCCCTGGGCCGCCTGGCGCTCGTTCATGGTGCTTCCCGGCGGCGTGGCGGGCTCAGTCGTTCGGGGCGCCGCGGCGGATCCAGTCGCGGAGGAGCTTCGTCTGTGCGTCGGTGAGCGGCGACAGGTTCTGCGGCATCCGATCGCCGGTGATCCCGGCCCCCACCACCTTGCGATAGAGGTAGGAGTTGGCGGGGTCGTTCGGGGCGATTCGCTGGAGCTGCGGCATCTGGTTGCTGGCGACGTTGACGATGTTGGAGAACGACTGGCCGGCGATCAGCACGAGCTGCTCCTGACGGCCGAGGGTGTCGTGGCAGGCGAGCTGCGAGCAGCCGGGGGTGAAGATCTCGTTCTGCACCCGCATGAAGGTGGCGGTGGGGTCGACGGGTTCCCCGGAGCCGCGGCCGCCCCCGAGGCCGCCACCGTCGCCGTCGGAGGTCTCGCTGGGCGTGTCGAGCTTGCTGCAGGCGACGAGGAGAAGGGCCAGGCCCAGGAGGACCGCCGATCGACGCATGGCGTGGGCACCCCCCATCCGAGGCCGTGGCGCCGGAGGTGGCGCGTTCGGCCGCCTGGTGATCGCTCTATCTCGAGCCCTGATCGTGCCCCCATTCTACTTGCCCGGAAAAAAGCCGCTCGCGCGCCGGCGTCATCACGAGCGCAGCGCTAGCTCCTCGCAATGACGAGGTCGAGAGGGTCGCTACCGACCCTCCCCCACCTCGAACAGCGCCGCGATCCCCACGTCCCCCGCCGCGCAGCCGAAGACCAGCACCCGCCCGCCACCGAGGTCGACGGCCTCCTCGAGGGCCTCGATCAGCACGCGGGTGAGGGTCGGCCCCTGGGGGTGGCCCCACACCAGCGAGCTGCCGGTCTTGTTCATCTCGTGCCAGTCGTAGCCCAGCAGCTTCGCGAAGATGGCGTCGTTGACGGCGAACGGGTTGTGGTTCTTGACCACCGCGACGTCGGCCATCGCGAGGCCGGTGCGGTCGAGCAGCTTCTGCACCGCCACCGCCGGCGCCTCGGGCATGAAGGCCGGCTGCACCCTGACCTCGGTCTTGGCGAGGAAGCGGATGTCGATCTCCGGGCGGCGCGACAGCTCTCGCGCCTTCTCGCGGCTGGTCACCAGCAGGGTCGCCATGCCGTCGGCGGCGTGGGTCTGGGTGCCGGAGGTGACGGTCGGCTCGAGCTCGCGCATGGCCGCCAGCGCCTCGCGGGTGAGCTTGCGGACTCCCGCGTCGCTGTCGACGCGGCCCAGCTTCTTGCCGCCGTTGTCGAGCACGTCGAAGGGGACGAGGATGCGGTCGAGAAAGCCGCTGCCGAGGGCCTGGAAGTACTGCTCGTGGCGGAAGAGCGCGAGCTCGTCGGTCTCGCGGCGGTCGATCTTGTGCTTGCGCGCCGCGTTGCCGGCGGTGGCGAGCATGGCCTGGCCGGTGGCGGGATCGAAGCCGAAGTTGTCCCACACGTCGGCGAGGGCGAAGGTGCGCTGCGGCGTGCGCCGCTCGGGGAAGACGCCGACCGGCGAGTCGCTGGTGCGGTCGAAGGTGACGACGCCCACGGCGTCGCGCCCCGACTGCACCTCGGCGCCGGCGAGCAGCACCGCCTGCAGGCCGGTGGCGCAGGCCTGCTCCACATGGTAACCGGGCACGCGCTCGCCGAGGCAGCTCGCCACCAGAGGCGCGGTCCAGAACTTCCAGTGCCAGGGCACGGTGGATCCGATGACCAGCGACTCGAGCTCGCTCTTCGGCACCTTGCGCAGCGACAGGATGCGCGCCGCCGCCTCGCCGGCGAACTGGCCGATGTTGACCTCGGCGAGCGCCGACTGCTGCCAGGCCGGGAAGTAGCTGCTCCCCCAGGTGCCGTAGGGGATGCGGGCGCGGGGGTGGAGGGTGTCTTCGGGGGTCATGGGGTCTCCTCGCATCTATTCTGTCGCACCCGCCATCAGTGAGAATGGCGGCCATGAAGCTGCCGCCCGGTGAGATCCAGCTCCTCGTCCGCGGCGTGGTCAGCGCTGTCAGCCTGTGCGGCTTCCTCTCCTCGGCCGCCATGTTCCTCTTCATCCTCGGCATGGGCGGCTTCGGCGCCTCTCGCGCCAATCCGTGGGTGGTGGCCCTCCTCGCCATGCCCGCCCCGGTGTTCCTCTTCTGCTTCCTCAGCTGCTTCGCCTTCGTCAGGGGGCGGGTGCTGGCGGTGGGCATGTACGTCGTCCCGCTGGGCACCCTGGCGGTGGCGATCTTCCTCTTCGCCAACGGCGGGCCTGGCCTGGCGGCGGGGCCGATCGTGGTGGCCTTCACCGGCCTCTGGGTG
>DASYUP010000473.1:0-3123 GCA_036001185.1 Thermoanaerobaculia bacterium | reverse complement strand
CCTGCTGCCGGCGCTCGACCATTTGACGCGGCTCTACCAGCACGAGGCCTTCCTCGAGCTATCGGTGGAGGGGCTCGCGGCCTTGACGGACGGCGACCCGCCAGGGACGACGCATCCGGAGATGACCGCCGACGTGCTGCTCCGGCAGGCCGCGGTCTATGAGCTGCTGGGGATGCGCAGCGACGAGCGGCGAGTCGCCGAGTCGGCCCTGGCGATCGCCGCTCCACGCGGTGACAAGAAAAGGGCGCTCGCCGCCCGCCTGCGCGTCGCCGCCGGCGAGCTGCTCGCCGGCGACTTCGCGACGGCACGGCCTCATCTCGATTCCTGCCTCGCCGAAGCCCAGGCCGCCGGTGCGGCGCGCCAGGAGGCGGACGCGCTGCTGCAGCTCGGTTCCCTCGAGCTGGTCACCGGCAACGCCGCAGCCAGTCGCGCGGCGCACGAGCAACTGGCGGAGGTGGCGCGCCGGCTCGGCGACCGCCTGCTCGAGGGCAAGGCGCTGACGCGCGTCGCCACCGGCCTGCTGGCGGCGGGAGAGCACCAGGGGGCTACCCCGCGGCTGAACGACGCTCTGGCGGTGTTCCGACAGATCGGCGCTCGCCAGGAGGAGGCGCAGGCGACGGCGCTGCTGGGCGTCGCCTACCGGCACGGCCCCGACTGCCGCTACGACTTGGCTCGCCGCCACCTCGAGGCGAGCCTGCGCATCTGCCGCGAGATCGGCTTCCGCCAAGGCGAGCTGCTGGCGCTCTCCAACCAGCTCCAGGTCGATCTCGAGCTCGCCCTCCTCGACCAGGCCGAGCGTCGCGCTGCCGAGCTCCAAGTGCTGGCGCAGTCGCTGGGAGCGCGGATCTTCGAGGCCTACAGCGACACCTTCCGTGGCGAATGCGAGCGGGCGCGCGGCCGCGGTGCCGCCGCCCTCTCCTGCTTCGAGCGCGCGCTCGCCCAGATGCGGGCGCAGAATGTGCCGCGCGCCGTCGCCGAGACGCTGCTCAGCATCGGCCGCCTGCACCTCGAGCAGGGAGATCGCGCGCAGGCCTTGCCACCGCTCGAGGAGGCCGCCGGCCTCGTTGAGCTGCATCAGCTCGACGAGCCTGGTCCCCTGCCGGCAGCCTGGCTCAGCCTCGCCGGCGCTCGCGACGCGTCCACCGTCGCTGTCGACCGTGGGCCGGCGCTGCTCCGCGCCGAGGCGCACTTGGTGCTGTATCTCGCCGGCGGCGACCGGGGGCACCTGGTCGCCGCGGCGGCGCGGATGACGGCGATCACGGCACCCCTCGACGAGGCGGCGGCTGCAACCTTTTGGCAGCACAACCCGGCTGCGCGGCGCCTCCGCGCGACGACCTCCTCCCACCCGCCGGGGTGAAGGGCACCCTTGGCGAGGTGAGGAGCGCCCTCGCTGGGGTGGGAAGTGACACGCTTCATCGCGCCGCCGGCTGCCAAGGTCTACGGTGACATAGCGCCCACAGGGCGTCGCCCGTGACGCCATGGGGCGGTGATCGAAGGGCTCCGACTTCATGAGGTAAGGGTGATGAGCCAACTGAAGACGTTTCTCCTGGACGCTTCCAAGGACCAGCAGCTCCTCCAGCAGTTCCGCATGGACCCCCAGGGAGTGACCCGCAAGGCGGGCCTCTCCGACGAGGAGCGCGAGGCGCTACTCAGCGGCGACCCGACGCGCATCCGCAAGATGCTCGGCGACGAGTCCAACGCGATCATCGTCGTGTTCATCCACAGCTGAGGCTTCGGTCGCTGCCATGGTCTCAACACCGCGCCGCGGCGCCGCCGCGGCGCCTTCTCGGTCCCCGTCCGCCACCGTGGCCGAACGCCGGCCCGCCGGGGTTCACCCAGAGATCACGCCGGGGCGCCTCACGGTCGTCGGCACCGGCATCCGGAGCGTCGCGCAGACCACCCGCGAGGCATCGGACCTCATCGCCGCCGGCGAGCGCGTCTTCTACGTCGTCGCCGACCCCATCACCGAGGCCTGGCTGCGGGAGCTGAACCCGCACGCCGAGTCGCTATACGACGCCTACACCGAGGGCAAGCCACGCATCGAGTCTTACCGCGAGATGGTGGAGCGCATCCTCGCGCCGGTGAGCGAGGGGCGCCACGTGGTGGCGGTCTTCTATGGCCATCCCGGCGTCTTCGTCAATCCCTCGCACGAGGCCGTACGTCGCGCCCGCGCCGAAGGGTACGCGGCGGAGATGTTCCCCGGCGTCTCCGCCGAGGACTGCCTGTTCGCCGACCTCGGCGTCGACCCGGCGCCCCTTGGTTGCTCGTCGTTCGAGGCCACTGACTTCCTCGTCTATCGCCGGCGCTTCGATCCCGGCAGCCACTTGGTGCTGTGGCAGATCGGCGTCGTTGGTGAGCTCGCCTATCGCAAGCGGCGGCCCACTCACGACCGCGGTGTGGCGGTGCTTGCCGAGACGTTGCTCGAGCACTACCCGCCCGAGCACGAGGTAGTCATCTACGAGGCCTCGCAGCTGGTGGTCTGCGCACCGATCATCGAGCGCCTGCCGCTGTCCGGCCTCGCCACCGGCCCGGTCACCTCGATGTCGACGCTCTACGTGCCGCCGCGCGAGCGCCGCCCTCCCGACCGCGCCATGCTCGAGCGCCTCGGTCTGCCGCCGCCCTGACGGCCAGCGAGCGGAACGGCCACGACTCGATGCAGCCTCGCGAGGGCGGGTGCTACGATGCGCGCGTGAGCCCTACCGGCGGCGTCGTCGCGCCGGCGGTCGGTGGTGTGTTGCCGACCGATCGCGACGCCCTCCTCGAGCGCAGCCTTCCCGAGCGGCAGAGGCTCTTCCAGCTCGTCCGCCAGATCCTCGACGAGCTCGACGAGGCGGCGCCCTGGGACGAGCTGTACTACCCGCCCGACGCCCCGGACGCCTTCCTCGGCATGGCGGCCGGCCTGCTGGGCGTCGTCGACCGCATCCCGGGGCGCATTCGCGAGCTCGTCAATCTGCTGTCGCTCGCCGCCCCCGACGAGGAAACGCGGCAGACGCTCGAGGAGGCGGAGTTCTACTTCGCCGGCATCCACAACATGTGCGCTCACGACCTCGGTCGGCTGCGGGCGCTGCTCGAGCCGCACGACGCCCCGGCGGCGCCGCCGCTCACCCCCGGCGACCGCAACTT
>DASYUP010000472.1:0-12112 GCA_036001185.1 Thermoanaerobaculia bacterium | reverse complement strand
CCAAGGGGGGCAAGTCGACCGAGGTCCGCCTCGAGCTGCAGGAGCTCTACTCCCCCATCGAGGAGGCCAAGGCCGACGTCATGGGGGTCTACGACATCCTCGCCCTCATCCAGCGCGGCAAGATGCCGAAGGCGCTCGCCGAGAGCGTGCCCGCCACCTACCTCGCCGGCCTCTTCCGCTCCGCCCGCTTCGGCGTCCACGAGGCGCACGGGCGCGGCGTGGTGTCGCAGTTCAACTACCTGCAGGAGCACGGGGCGATCAAGGTCGACGCCGACGGCCGCTTCCGCGTGGTGACGGCGAGGTTCGCTGCCGGCATCAAGAGCCTCCTGCACGAATACCTGATGCTCGAGGCGCTGGGCGACTACGCGGGAACGCAGAAATTCCTCGCCCGCTACGGCGAGCCGACGCCCGCCTTGCTCGCCGCCATCGGCCGCCTCGCCGAGGTGCCGGTGGACATCCGGCCGCTCTTTCCGCAGGCCGACGAGCTGGCGCCGGCGACGACGCCCTAGGAGCCGGGGCTGGCAGGAGGTTTGCTCGTACCCCGGTCGCGGACTTGCTGTCGACCGGAGGACCCCTATGTCCAGCTATGGCCTCTACGTCATCGGCTACGTCGTGCTGATCTCCGGCCTCGCCTACGCCGCCCACCTACTGGGCGTGTCGCAGACGTGGATCGTCGTCGGCGCCGTCGTGTTGCTCGGCATCGGCATCATCACCGGCGTCTCGCGGACCCGCCGCCCCGACACCCCACCGAGCTCGGCACCGGTCGAGCGCGAGCGGGTGGTCGAGCGCGTCGAGCGCTGACTAGTCGGCGCGGGGCGCGGTGGCGACGTGCGCCACTCGCCCCGCCTTCACCACCGCCGCCACCGGATTGACGCCGTAGTG
Source organism: Thermoanaerobaculia bacterium (assembly GCA_036001185.1). GTDB lineage: Bacteria > Acidobacteriota > Thermoanaerobaculia > Multivoradales > JAIOJS01 > DASYQD01. The sequence continues at coordinate 11,230 of DASYUP010000472.1, read as the reverse complement.
GTAGGCGAGGTGGAGCAGGTTGGGCGCGTCGAGCAGCACCAGGTCGGCCCGCTTGCCCTCCTCGACGGAGCCCACCTCCTCGCCGAGCCCCAGGCAGCAGGCGGCGTTGAGCGTCGCCGCGGTGAGCGCCTCCGCGATCGACAGCCGCAGCTCGAAGACGGCGAGCACCAGCACCATGGGCAGCGACTCGGTGTACGAGGAGCCGGGGTTGCAGTCGGTGGCGAGCGCCACCGGTACCCCCGCCTCGATCAGCCGCCGGGCCGGCGCATAGGTGTGCTTCATGAGGAAGAACGAGGTGCCCGGCAGCAGCACGGCGGTGACGCCGGCCCTCGCCAGCGCCTCGATACCGGCGGGGGAGACGGCGATCAGGTGATCGGCCGAGAGGGCGCCCAGCTCGGCGGCAAGCGCGGCGCCGCCGGAGTCGACGAACTCGTCGGCGTGCAGGCGCGGCAGCAGGCCGTGGGCGACGCCGGCGCGCAGCACCCGTCGTGACTCCTCGGCGCTGAAGACGCCCTGCTCGCAGAAGACGTCGCAGAAGCGGGCCAGGCCCGACGCCGCCGCCGCCGGCACGATCTCCTCGCACACCAGGTCGAGGTAGCGGCGACGGTCGGCGCGGTGCTCGGGCGGCACCTCGTGGGCGGCCATCAGGGTGGGCACCAGGTCGACCGCGTGGCGGGCCGCGGCCGCGGCGATGGCCTGCAGTTGCTTGCTCTCGTCGGCGAGGGTCAGGCCATAGCCGCTCTTCGCCTCGGCGGTGGTGGTGCCGTGCGCGAGCATGCGATCGAGCCGGCGACGCACCAGCGCCACCAGCTCCTCGGCGCTCGCCTGCCGCGTCGCCCGCACGGTGGAGAGGATGCCGCCGCCGGCGGCGGCGATCTCCTGGTAGGTCCTGCCGGCGAGCCGCTGCGCGAGCTCATCTTCGCGGCTGCCCGCCCACGGCAGGTGTGTGTGGGGGTCGACGAAGCCGGGCACCAGGGTGCCGCCGTGGCCCTCGAGGCGCGCCGCAGCGATCAGCTCGCCGAAGCGACGGTGGCGCTCCGCCGGCGGGCCGACGAAGGCGATGCGGCCGTCGCGGCAGAGCACCTCGGCGCCGGCGAGCCGCGCCACCTCGCCCTGCGCGGTGCCGCGGCGCGGGGTGTTGCCGCGTGGCGTCGCCACCTCGGCGAGACCGCTGATCAGCAGGTCGGGCGCGCTCACCGCTGGTCACTCCCTGCAACCGCGCCGGTCGCGCCGGCGCCCACCTGGGCGCTCCCGAGCTCTCGCACGCTGGCGTCGATCCAGGCGACGACCTCCTCCCAGTCCAGCGGCGCCGACAGCGCCGGCATCGGCTCCCCCTCGACGTCCGCGAGGTCGGCCAGCCCCTTGAGCGCCTGCAGCGCGAAGTCGCCCACGTGCCCGAACTTGTCGGGCGCGGCTGCCAGCAGCTCGGCGAGCGGCAGCCGGCGGCAGAGCAGGAAGAGGTCGACGAAGTCGCGGCGGCCGCCCCGACTGATGATGGCGCCCAGCTTCATGAGCCCGAGGTCGAGGGCCGAGGCGACGTCGACTCCGAGATGCTCGGCGGGCGGCGCCACGAGCGGATAGGGGTAGTAGTAGAGCCTGACGGCCACGTTCCCCTCCTCACCCTGCGGGCCGCGCAGGGCGAGCAGGCCGTCGCGCGCCGTCTCCACCTGCACGCCGGGGGCGGCGGCCAGCACCGCCTGCAGCAGGTCCCGGCGCTCGGGCGAGGTGAGCCGGTTGGCCATGGCCATGAGGTCGAGGTCGCGCACCGGCCGGTGCCCCAGGTAGAGGGCCAGCGCCGCCGAGCCGGCGAGGTAGAGCTCGGCCGCGTCGAGCGCCGGCGCCAGCCGCGCGAGCAGCGCTGCGCTCGCCGGCGTCAGCGCCTCGGGGTGAGTGATGGCCAGCGGCACGGCGCGACGATATCGCGCCGGCGATCACCCACCCTCACGACAGAGGAATCAGGCCTGCGGCCAGAGCTCGCGGGCCAGCGGGTGGGGTGCCGAGCTCGCGACTCCCAGCACCCGCTCCCAGAAGGCGCGGCTGCGGCGCGACAGCAACCTGCCGCCGCGCGCGGCGAGCAGCGCCGCCAGCCGCTCGCTGCCGACGACGGCGAGCAGCCAGCGCAGCTCCGCGCCGGTCCCCTCCTCCATCAGCCGCGCCAGCACGAAGTCGCGGCGCGCGGGCTGGCGCAGCGCCGCGTGGTCGTAGCCCGGGAAGCGGTCGGCGACGGCCGGCGGCAGCGCCGGCAGGTCGCCCGCTGCCGTCACCCCTGCCGCTCGCGCGGCATGGCGTGGATGGTCGCCCGGCGCTCCTGGTCCTCCAGCATGTCGGCCTCGAGGATGCGGGCGTAGAGCTCGATGGTGTTCTTCAGCTTGAGCTGCAGCTCGCGGCGGCGGTGGCGCAGCTCGCCGATGCCGCGCTCGACGCCGCTCGCCTGCTCGATGGCCTGCTGCACCAGCCGGTCGGCGGTGAGCTCGGCCTCCTTGACCAGCAGCTGCGCCTCGCGCTGGGCGTTGGCGAGGATCTCGTCGGAGACCTTCTGGGCGCGAAGCAGCGTGTCCTGCAGCTCGCGCTCGCGGTCCTCGCCCTGGCGCATGCGGCGCTCGAGGCGATCGCGCTCCTCGCGCAGCTTCTCCATCTCGCCGAGGCTCTTGGCCAGCTCCTCGCTGACCAGGCTGAGGAAATCCTCCACCTCGGAGGTGTTGTAGCCGCGCAGGGTGTGGCCGAACTTCATCTTGCCGATGGCGAGGGGGGTGAGGCTCATGGAGACACCTGCTCTCGTAGGTCCTCTGGGCGCGTTCCTGTAAGCGGCAGGAAGAGAAGATGTTAGCACGATTGTCCCCCCACGCCGCCGCGGCGGGCGACTGCCCGCCCCTCAGTCGCGCGGGCCGAAGAGGGCGCTGCCCACCCGCACGTGGGTCGCCCCCTCGGCGATCGCCGCCGCGAAATCGTCGCTCATCCCCATCGACAGCCAGCCGGCGAACGACTCCCAGCCGGGCGCCGCGAGGAGCTCGTCGCGTAGCTCGCGGAGGATGCGGAACCACCGCCGCTGCGCCGCCGCCGACGCCTCCGGCGGCGGGATCGCCATCAGGCCAACGAGGCGCAGACCGGGCAGCGCGCGGTAGGGCAGGAGCGTCGTCGCGAGGCCCTGCGGAGCGAAGCCGTGCTTGCTCGCCTCGCCGCCGAGGTTGACCTCCACGAAGGTGCTCACCGCGGTGCCGCGCCGCACCGCCTCGGCGGCAACCGCGGCGAGGATCTTCGGGCGGTCGAGGGCGTGGAAGGTGGTGAAGAGGTCGAGCGCCGCCCGCACCTTGTTCGACTGCAGCGGGCCGATGAGGTGCCACTCGGCGGCCGGCAGCGCCGGCTGCTTGGCGGCCGCCTCCTGCACGCGGTTCTCGCCGAAGACGCGCACGCCCGCCTCCCAAGCGGCCTGCAGGCGCTCGACCGGCTGGCCCTTGGAGGCGGCCACCAGGATGACGGTCGAAGGGTCGCGTCCGGCGTCGGCGCAGGCCCGCGCGATGCGCTCGCGGACGGCGGCCACCCGCGCCGCGACGTCGCTCATCGAGCAATCACCTTACGAAGCGGCGGCGAGGGCCGGGCGCAGCCACTCCGGCACCGGCAGTCGCTCGTCGATGGCGCGGTTGGCCAGCTTGTCGGCGCGCGCGTTCTGCGCCCGCGGCACGTGCTCGATGCGCACCCGCGGGATGGCGCGCCGCAGGGCCAGCACCTTGAGGAACATCGGCACCAGGTGGGGCGCCTTCACCTTGTAGGCCCCCTGCAGCTGCTTGACCACCAGCTCGCTGTCGCCGAAGACGGTCAGGTCGGCGATGCCGTTGCGTTGCGCCCAGGTGAGGGCGGCGAGCAGGCCGGTGTACTCGGCGACGTTGTTGGTGGTGCGGCCGAGGAAGCCGCCGATCTCCTCCACCGCCCCGTCGCTCTCGACGATCAGCCCGAAGCCGGCGTCGCCGGGATTGCCGCGCGCGCCGCCATCGAACCAGGCGCGGGCGGCCTTGGGGGTGGCGGTCAACCCCCCTCCTCGGGCACGTAGAGGAAGCGACGGCAGCCCTCGCACTGCACGAGCGCCCCCTTGCCGCGGATCTCCCCCACCACCTGCAGCCGCACGCGGTAGTTGCAGGCGCCGCAGTGGTAGATCTGGCCACTGCCGATGCCGCTCCGGCGCAGCGGCGCCACCGCGTCGCCGTGGCGCTTCTCGTAGACGCGCTCGAAGAGGGCGAGGACGTTGCGTGGCAGCTCGCCGCGCAGCTGCCGCACCTCGGCGCGCAAGGTCTCGGCCTGCTGCTCGACGGCCGGGCGCTCGGCCTGCCACTGCGCCAGCGCCTCCTGGTAGCGGGTGTCGAGCTCACCGAAGGCGCTGCGCTCGCTGGCGAGGCGCTGCTGGGCCTGCTCGTAACCTTCCATGCCGGCGAGGGCCTGCTCCTCGAGCCCCTTGATCGAGCCCTTGACGGTGTCGATCTCCTGCAGCAGCGCCGAGTACTCGCGCTGCGTGCGCACCATGCTGATCTGCTGCTGGTAGTGCTTGAGCTTCTCGGTGGCGTCCTGGATGGCCGCCTCGGCCTTGCGCCGGTCGTGGGCCGCCACCTCGGCAGCCTCTCCCACGGCGGCGATCTCCGCCAGGCGGGCGCTGTGCTCGCGGTGCAGCTCCTCCATCCAGTCCGGGACGCCCGCCAGCTGCCTCTCGGCGCGCCGCAGGGCGTCGAGCGCCGCTTGCAGCTTGATGATCGTCCGCTGGTGGGTTGTCGTCGTCTCCATCGGGGCTGCGAAACCTCCCTCCCGGGCAGCGCCAAAGCCACCCGACCGCGCCGGCGACGTGGGTCCACCTGGATTCGAACCAGGGACCTGCCGGTTATGAGCCGGACGCTCTCACCGCTGAGCTATGGACCCGGGAAGCCCCCGGCCGCGGGGTTTTGGAGTATACCAAAGGGTAGACTGCCGCCCTTTCCATGCGGCGCAGCGCGATTCTCTCCACCGCCGGCTTCGCGCTGCTGCTCGCCATCGGCCTGCTGCGCCACGAGATGTGGCGCGACGAGCTGCAGGCCTGGATGCTCGCCCGGGCCAGCCCCTCGCTGCCGGCGCTGTTCGCCAACCTGCGCTACGAGGGGCACCCGGCGCTCTGGCACCTGCTGCTGCTGCCGCTCGCGCACCTCTTCTCCCGGCCGGAGGTGATGCAGGTCCTGCACTGGGCGGTGGCCACCCTGGGGGCGGCCCTGTTCCTGCGCTGGGCGCCCTTCGCGCTGCCGCTGCGGCTGGCCTTCGTCGCCGGCTACCTGCCGCTCTACGAATACGGCGTCATCAGCCGCAACTACGCGCTCGCCCTGCCGCTGCTCTGGCTCTGCTGCCACCTGTGGGAACGGCGACCGCGCCCCTGGGTGGCGCTCGGCGGCGCCCTCGCGTTGCTCGCCAACACCAACCCCTACGCCTGGCTGCTGGCGGCGGCGCTGCTGGCGACGCTGCTGCTCACCACCGCCGGCAATGGCGAGCAGCGGCAGGCGGCGGCGCAGGCGCCGCTGCCGGCAGCGGGCGGCCTCCTCCTCGCCCTCGCCGGTCTCGGCGCCGCGCTCGCGCAGATGCGCCCGCCGGCCGACGCCTTCTACGCCGGCGCCTTCGTCACCTGGTGGCCGCCGCGGCTGTGGCGCGCCCTCGGCACCGCCCTGGTGGGGTACCTGCCGCTGCCCGACTGGCGAACGGTGACGCCGTGGAACAGCGCGCTGGTCTTCCGCCTGCCGGCGCCGCTGCTGGCAGCGCTGGCCGTCGTCTGGCTGGCGACGGCGTTCGTGCTGCTCGGCAGGTCACGGGCCGCCCGCCTGCTCTTCCTTCTCGGCGCGGGCTCGCTGCTCTCCTTCACCTACTTCGAGTACATCGGCTGGGCGCGGCACCACGGTCACCACTTCCTGCTCTTCGTCGCCTGCTGCTGGCTGGCGGCGGCCGAAGAGCTCGGTGGCGGCGGCTGGCGCGCGCGCGCGCGCACCGCCGCGCTTGCCGCCCTGCTCCTGGTCCACCTCGCCACTGCCGTCTGGTTCTACGGCGCCGACCTCGAGCGCCCGTTCTCCGACGCCGCGGCGACGGCGCGGCGGCTGGGCCAGCCGCCGCTCGCCGGGCTGCCGCGGGTCGGCTATCCCGACCCCACCCTGGTGGCCGTCGGTGCCTACCTCGGCGAGCCCGTGGAGTCGCTCGCCACCGGCCGCCCGGTCACCTTCGTCGTCTGGCACGCCGGCGGTGACCCCCACCTGCTGCCCGCCGAGGTCTGCGCGCGGCTGCTCACGCGCACCCGCGCCGCCGCGGGACCGCTCGCCTTCGTGGCGCCGCGCTCCGCCTTCCCCGCCGACTGCCCCGGGCTGCTCGCCGCGCGGGTGGGATCGGCCCCGCTGCCGCTCGTGCCCAGCGAGCGCCTCGCCACCTGGCGCGTTACCGCGCAGTAGGACTCAGGCCGCCAACGACGTACCGCGGAGTCCTTCGCGGCGAGTCTTCAACAACGCGCGAGGACACTCCGCTCGGGGCCCCTCTCTCCCCGGCGAGGGGAGAGAGGGGCTGGGGAGTGAGGGGTGGCAGACCAACCTAGCGGGCGGGGGAAGGCTCCGCCAACGCAACAACGCTCGCGCCTCCTCGTCGCTTTGAAGCGGATCCTCGTCAGAAATGCAGGTAATAGACGTAGTGGAAGAACAGCGGTGCCGTGTACGTCAGCGAGTCGATGCGGTCGAGGATGCCGCCGTGCCCAGGCAGCAGGCTGCCGCTGTCCTTGATCCCCAGGTCGCGCTTGAGCGCCGAGATGACGATGTCACCAAGGAAGCCGCCGAGGCCGATCATCACCCCGGCCGCCACCGACTCGGCCCGCCGTAACGGGGTCAGCCAGGGCGCCAGCACCACCGCCAGCGTGACGGTGGTCGCCACGCCGCCGAGCAGCCCCTCCCAGGTCTTGCCGGGGCTCACCTTGGGCACCACCTTGTGGCGCCCGAAGCTCTTGCCGAAGAGAAACTGCGCTACGTCGTTGAACTGCGTAAGGAAGACCAGGTAGAGCACCAGGGCCGGCCCGCCGAGTAGCGCCGCCGTCGCCCCCAGGGGCGCCGCGCTGCGTACGGCCACCTCCGCCCGCGGCGGCTGCAGCACCAGCAGGAAGGCGACGTGCGAGAGGGCGAAGACCATCGTCATCAGCCCCCAGTGCAGCGTCCCCACGGCGCGCAGGAAGCCGCCGGTCTCGCCCAGCAGCACCATGCGCATGGGCAGGAAGAGGAACATGAACACCGGGATCCAGACGATGAACATGCCGTACCAGCCCATCCCCACCCACAGGTACTGGATGGGAATGGCGAGGTAGGCCCACAGCAGCACCTGGCGGTCGACGCGCCGCGTGGGAATGAGCGAGAGGTACTCCTTGAGGGCGAGGAAGGAGAGGAAGGCGAAGAAGACCAGCGACACGGTGCGGTCGAAGCAGAGCGCCAGCGCGAAGACGCTCGCCATCAGCCACCAGGTGCGCAGCCGCAACCGCACCTCGCCGAGCGCCAGCCCGGGCCGCAGGCGCGCCAGGAGCAGCAGCACGACCTCGGCGATCACCAGCAGGGTGAAGACACCGGCGAGCGCCCACAGCACCCGTGGATGGACCTGCGGCTGCAGGAGCCTCATGACGGTGGCGGCTCGCTGGCGCCTGCCGCTGCGACGGCAGCCTGCCCTTCGCGCAGCGCCTGGCGCACGCGGTTGTCGATGGTCGCCACCAGCAGCCCGACCACCAGCCACAGCACCAAGTCGAGCCAGGGCCCCGCCGGCAGGCCGAGCCCGAGGGCCAGGCCGAGGGCGCCGAAGACGAAGGCGCGGTCGCTCTTGCCCAGCGGCCCGTCGTAGCGGCGCGAGGCTCCGGCCTCGAGAGCGGCGACGCCGGCCAGCTCGCTGGCGCCGGCGAGCACCACCGCCACCACCACCGCCACTGGGTTGCACCCCGGCAGCAGGGCGAACGGCAGGTAGAGCAGGGCGTCGGCGAGCAGGTCGCCGACCTCGTTGAGCAGCGCGCCGAGCGGTGTCCTGAGGTCGTGCTCGCGCGCCATCATGCCGTCGAGGGCGTTGAGAGCCATGCGCAGCAGCAGGGCCGGCGGCAGCAGCAGCAGCGCCCAGCGCGCGCGGCTGATCGCCACCGTGGCGCCCACCGCCGCCGACAGCAGCAGCGCCGCCACCGTCACCTGGTTGGGGGTCACCCCGGCGCGCACCAGGCGGGCCACCAGCGGACGGAGGAGACCCTGGAAGGCCGGCTTCAGCTGGTAGATGGTGGGCATGGCAAGCGACCGTGGCGACCGCACCGCGGGCGGGGCCAGGCCCCGCCCCTACAGCAGAGAGGAATCAACGCCCCGACAGCGCCTGCAGCTGGCGGTCGGCGACGGTGAGCATGGCGATGTCGAGGGTCTCCACGGCGCGCAGCTCGTCGAGCAGGCGGTCGAGCCGCCCCGCCTCGGCGGCGTGGCGCGCCTCCCAGGCCTGGAGCGCCTCCCGCCACTCGGCCTTGCGGCCTGCCTCGGCGAGCACCTGCCAGGCGATCGCCACCTGGTGCAACGAGAGGTCGTCGAGCAGTCCCTCGACGGCGGCCCGCTGCCAGGAGCTCTCGATCTTCACCCGCCCGAGGGCGCCGCGCAGCCAGTCGAACCCCAGCCGCTCGCCGACCCCGAAGTAGACCTTCGCCACCTCCTCGGCCGGCGCCTCGACGGCAAGGGCCAGCCGCACCACGTCGGTGCCGGCGAGCAGCGCGCGCATCGCCGCTACCCGGTTGGCCACCTTCTCGGGCACTCCCTGCCGCGCGTAGTCGCGGGCCCGCTTGCGCATCTCGCGCCGCGCCGGCGCCGGCAGCAGGGCCTCGAGGTCGCGCGCCATTTCGCGCAGCGCCGGCCGGAAGGTGGCCACCACCCGGGAGACGTCGAGCTCCTGGTCGAAGCGCTGCAGGAACCAGAGGGTGGCGTGCTCGCTGAGCCGGCGGACCTCCTGCAGCAGCCGCAGCTGCAGCTCCGCCGGCACCTTGTTGTCGAGCTCCTCGATGGCCGCCCACACCTGGCGCAGCTCGAAGGCGTCGCGGGTGATGGTGTAGGCCCGCGCCACCTCCTGCGCCGAACGCGCCGTCGCCTCCATCATGCGGAAGACGAAGGAGGGGCCGACGCGGTTGACCGTGCTGTTGGTGATGTAGGTGGCGACGATCTCGCGCCGCAGCCGGTGATGCTCGATGGCGTCGCGGAAGCGCTCGACCATCGCCGTCGGGAAGTAGCGGAGGAGGTCTTCACCGAGCAGCGGGTCGTCGGGCACGTCGGAGGCCAGCAGGTCCTCGTAGAGCCAGATCTTGGCGTAGGCGAGCAACACCGACAGCTCGGGTCGCACCAGGCCGCGACGCTGCGCTCCCCGCTGGCGGATCTCGTCCTCGTCGGGCAGGAACTCCAGCCGGCGGTCGAGCTTGCCGGCCTTCTCGAGGGCGCGGATGAACCGCGCGTGGCGGTCGAGCAGCTCGGGCGCCATCGATTCGGTGAGCGAGATGGCCTGCGTCTGCAGGTAGTTGTCGCGCAGCACCAGGGCGCCCACCTCGTCGGTCATCTCCGGCAGCAGGGTGTCGCGGCCCTCGCGGGTGAGCGCGCCGCGCGCCATGGCGTCGTTGAGGGCGATCTTGATGTTGACCTCGTGGTCGGAGGTGTCGACCCCCGCCGAGTTGTCGATGGCGTCGGTGTTGAGGCGGCCGCCGGCAAGGGCGAGCTCGATGCGCGCCCGCTGGGTGAAGCCGAGGTTGGCGCCCTCGCCCACCACCTTGCAGCGCAGGTGGTTGGCGTCGACGCGCACGCTGTCGTTGGCGCGGTCGCCGACGTCGGCGTGCCGCTCCTTGCTGTGCTTGACGAAAGTGCCGATGCCGCCGAGCCAGAGCAGGTCGACCTGGGCGGTGAGGATCGCCTGCACCAGCTCGTTGGGTGTGAGTTTCTTCTTGTTGCCCAGCCCGAGCGCCGCCGCCGCCTCGTCGGCGAGCACCACCTGCTTGGCCCCGCGCTCGAAGACGTCGCCGCCCGCCGACATCGCCGCGCGATCGTAGTCGGCCCAAGAGGAGCGCGGCAGGGCGAAGAGCCGCTGCCGCTCGGCGAAGCTCTTCCCCTCGTCGGGGTTGGGGTCGACGAAGATGTGCCGGTGGTCGAAGGCGGCGAGCAGGCGGGTGTGGGTCGACAGCAGCATGCCGTTGCCGAAGACGTCGCCGGACATGTCGCCTACACCGACGCAAGTGAAGGGCTGCTCCTGGATGTTGCGCCCGAGCTCGCGGAAGTGGCGCTGCACCGCCACCCAGGCGCCGCGGGCGGTGATCCCCATCTTCTTGTGGTCGTAGCCCGCCGAGCCCCCCGAGGCGAAGGCGTCGTCGAGCCAGAAGCCGTACTCCGCCGCCACCCCGTTGGCGACGTCGGAGAAGGTGGCGGTCCCCTTGTCGGCCGCCACCACCAGGTAGGTGTCGTCGCCGTCGCGGCGCACCACGTCGGCGGGCGGCGCCACCGCGTCGCCGACGATGTTGTCGGTCAAATCGAGCATGCCGCGGATGAGCGTCTTGTAGCACTCGATCCCCTCGGCGAGCAGGGCCTCGCGGCCGCCGGTGGCGGGCGGTTTCTTGACCACGAACCCACCCTTGGCGCCCACCGGCACGATGACGGCGTTCTTCACCATCTGCGCCTTGAGCAGGCCGAGGATCTCGGTGCGGAAGTCCTCGCGACGGTCCGACCAGCGGATGCCGCCGCGGGCCACCATGCCGCCGCGCAGGTGCACCCCCTCGACGCGCGGCGAGTAGACGAAGATCTCGAAGCGCGGCTTGGGGTCGGGGAGCTGCCGGATGCTGCGGCTGTCGAGCTTGAACGAGAGGTAGGGCTTGGCCTTTCCGTCCCCGCCGCGCTGGAAGAAGTTGGTACGCAGCGTCTCCTTGATGACGGTGAGAAAGCCGCGCAGGATGCGGTCCTCGTCGAGGCTCTGCACCGCCTCGAGGCCCTGACGGAGCTCCGCCAGCACCCCGGCGGCGCGCGAGCGGAAGTCCTCCCGCTGAGCGGGGTCGAAGAGGGTGCAGAAGAGCCGCACCAGCAGCTGCGACAGCCGCCGGTGCTGCACCATGGTGCGCGCGATGTAGGTCTGGCTGAAGGTCATGCCGATCTGCCGCAGGTAGCGGCTGTAGGCGCGCAACATCGCCACCTCGCGCCACTGCAGCCCGCAGGCCAGCACCAGGCGATTGAGCACGCCGTTC
>DASYUP010000471.1:0-4378 GCA_036001185.1 Thermoanaerobaculia bacterium | reverse complement strand
TGCGCACCGAGAAGGTCTACCTGGCCTATGGCCTGCCTCAGGAGGCGGCGCGCGGGCAGGGGGGCTTCCCGGTGATGCCGCCGTCGGTGCCGCGCTCCATCTACGCCGACACCATCGCCCATGGCGGCCTGCTGCAGAGCGAGGTGGTCGAGCAGCTCGAGGTGGTCGACTCCTTCCTGCGCGAGGTGCAGCTGTTCGAGCAGGGGCACCGCGAGCAGGTGCTGTTGACACCGTCGATCTGCCCCCTCAGCGGGCGCGACTTCGTCCTCACCAGCCCCTTCGGCTCGCGACGCAACCCCTTCACCAAGACCGCCGACTTCCACGCCGGCCTCGACCTGGCGGCGCCGCCGGGCACGCCGGTGCACGCCAGCGCCGCCGGGGTGGTGGTCTTCGCCGGCCGCTACGATCTGCGGCAGAGCGTCGGCTGGTGGCGTTACGGCAACCTGGTGATGATCCGCCACGGCGATCGCTTCGTCACTCTCTACGGGCATTTGCAGGAAACGTCGGTGCGCGTCGGCCAGCAGGTCGAGCAGGGGCAGCTCATCGGCCTGGTGGGGAGCACCGGCTGGAGCACCAGCCCGCACCTGCACTACGAGGTGCGCCGCCGCCAGAGCGACGACTACCGACCCATCGATCCCCGCATCTACATCCTCGATCACCGCTGGCGCGACGAAGAGCGCCTGCTGGTGCGCGCGCGCAGCGCGCCCGATCCCGGCGACTACGAGCCATTGCCGCGCCTGGCGGCCCACTGATGCGCAAGCCCGACCTCTCCAAGCTCAACTTCAGCGGCGCCCCTGGGGTGCCGACGATGATCGTGCCGCCGGGGACGCAGATTCAGGTCGACGCGCAGGGACAGGTGTCGATCCGCACTCCTGGCAACCTGGTGCTGCAGAACTCAGGCGCCTATGCCGTGCTGGAGTCGGTCTCCGGCTCCATCCGCATCGAGCCGGCGGTGCACGTCGAGGCGGTGACGGTGCGCTGCGCCGACACCTGCATGGTGCAGGGGCGACTCACGGCCTGGCGGGTGGTGGCGCGCACGCTGCACGTCGACAACGACGCCGAGGCCCACGTGGTGATGCAGGAGACCGACAAGCTGGAGGTCGGCCGCAGCGGCCGCCTAGTGGGCAACTTCCGCTCCGAAAAGGAGCTCTACGAGCTGTTCTCGCGCTTCGCCGGCAGCGTGCGGGCGCTGCCGCCGCTCGCCGGCGAAGGTGTTGCGCCGCCGGCGCCGGCCGCCGTGGTGGCGGAGGTGGCGCCCGAGCTGGCAGTGGCGACCGGCAACGGTGCGGCCGGCGCGCCCTCGCCGACGGAGTCCTTGCTGGCGGAGACCGTGGACGCCGAGGAGGGCGGCACCGAGCCGGTGCGTCCGGCATCCACCGGCGGCCGTGCGGCACCGCCAGCCGATCTTCCTGACCCGCTCTGCTTCGCCCTCATGTTGCTCGAGCGCGAGCGCGACGGCGGCGGTTTGCGGCCGGCCCGGCGCCGCCTCCTGGGCGAGCTGGTTCAACTCCTGCGCGCCGGCGACGTCGAGACGCTGCGACACACCTACAAGACCCTCTTCGCGCGGCTCGCCGACTCCGGTGAGGGGGTGCGGCGGGCGCGCCGCGCGGTGGGTGCCTTTTTCGACGCGGAGCTCGAGCGCGAGCCGGCCTGAGGGTGCTCGCGGCCGCGGGGTGGGCTCCGGCGCCCCGACCGCCGCCCGTCACGCCGCTGGGTAGAATGGCCCAAATGAACCCGTCAGTCGGCGCCCCTTCGCAGCGCCGCGCCTTTCCGCGCATCCCCTTGCGGGCGAAGGCCCGCATGGAGTTTTCCGAGCAGCGTTGTTTCCTCAGCGAGTGGGCGGTGAACCTCTCGCCCGGTGGCATGTTCGTGCGCAGCGAGGCGGCGATGGCGAGCGGGCAGCGCTTCGACTTCGAGGCGAGCCTCACCCCCAAGGGTCCCCTCTTCGGCGGCAGCGGAGAGGTCCTCTGGGTGCGGCGCGAATGGGAGGGTTCCGCACGCCCGCCGGGCTTCGCGGTGCGCTTTCTCGAGCTCGACGAGGAGGGGCGGGCGGCGATCGAGCGTCTGGCCGCGGTCTTCCTCGACCAAGGCGTGGCGGCCATGCAGGAGGAGCTGGCGACGATGACGGCTGCCTTCCAGCGACGGCGGCTCGACGACGAGAGCACCGACGAGCTGGCGGCGCCTCTGCCGTCTGACGAACCGCTGCCGGTGACGGCGGTGATCGCCAACCCCTTCCCGCCGCCGGCCGACGAGGAGGACGCCGAGGACCTACCGCAGATCGAGGCGGAGGCGTCGCGGCCGGCCGCCGCCAAGGCGCCGCGGGTGGACGACACGATGCTGGGGACACCGCTCTCCCTGCCGGGGGGCGCGGCGCGGTCAGCGATCGAGGAGCCCCCGGGGCCCGCGGCTGCCGGAGCCGGTCGCCGCCGCGCGTGGTGGATCGCCGTGCTGGCGCTGGCCCTCCTCGGCACCGGCTTCCTGGCGCTCCACGGGCCACGCGCCGCCTCGCCTGCCGCGCCGGTCACCGCAGGCGGCCAGGGCCCGGTCCCTCTCGGCGAACGGGAGGCACCGCCGGCGGCTGGTCCGCCGGCCGGCGCGGCGACCTTCGGCGGCCTCGACAGCGTCACCTGGAGCGAAGGCGCCGACGGGCTGTCGGTGGTCCTGGCGCTCGACGGGCCGCTCCCGGCGGCGGCGCTGCGACGCTATCGTCTGCGGCAGGACCCGCCGCGCGAGGTGATCCAGCTTCTCGGCGCGCGGCGCGGCTATTTGCCGGCGGTGGTGCCGGTGCACACGGCGTTGCTGCAGCAGATCCGCGTCGGCTTCCACCCGGGAGAGAGCACCGGCGACGAGCTGCGGGTGGTGCTCGACCTGACGTCGCCGGCAGTGGTCGTGCGGTCGCTGCGATCCGACGGTCGCTCCCTGCGCGTGCTGCTCGTCCGCGACGCGGGGGCGGCGCCGGCGGCGGCGCCGGCGGGTGTCGCCCCGGCGGCAGCCGAGCCGGCAGCGGGCTTGCAGCCGGCGGCGGGGCGGGGCGCGGCCGACGAGGCGCCGGCCCACGCATCGCCGCCGCCACCTGCCAAGGACGCGACGCCACAGTAACCGCAGCTTCCAACCACCCATTCACGTTTGCCCGGAGGATCGATCCCGATGCGCCGATCGGCTTCGCTGCTTGCCGGCCCCCTGCTGCTGGTCGCCTTCGCCACGGCGGCGCCCCCCGCGCTTGCCGCCACCCGGCCGCCCGAGACCTTCGCCGACCTGCACTGGCGGCTGGTCGGCCCGCTGCGGGCCGGCTGGGCGACTTGCGCCGCCGGCGTGCCGACGGCGCCCGACACCTTCTACTTCGGCGCCGCGGACGGCGGCGTCTGGCGCACCGTCGACGCCGGACGCACGTGGGATCCGCTCTTCCAGCGCGCGGCCGTCGGCTCGGTCGGCGCGCTCGCGGTCGCCGCGGGCGATCCGCGCACGCTTTACGTCGGTACCGGCCATCCCGAGGCGCGCTGGGACGTCGCCTCCGGCAATGGCGTCTACGGGTCGACCGACGGCGGCGCCACCTGGGAGTGGCTCGGCCTGGGGGAGAGCGAGCACATCGGCAAGATCCTCGTCGATCCGCGCGACGCTCGCGTGCTGCTGGTGGCGGCACTGGGGCATCTCTTCGGTCCCAACCCCGAGCGGGGCGTCTTCCGCAGCGAAGACGGCGGCAAGAGCTGGCTGAAGGTCCTCTATCGCGACGCCGACACGGGTGCCATCGACCTGGCTCGCGATCCCGGCAATCCCGACCTCGTCTTCGCCGCCCTCTGGCAGGCGCGGCGGTGGCCCTGGCAGGGTTACCACCAGCCGATGGTCGGCACCGGCAGCGGCATCTACCGATCGCGCGACGGCGGCCGCACCTGGCAGCACCTGGCCACCGGCCTGCCCAGCGAGCCGATGGGGCGCGCCGGCCTGGCGGTGGGCGCCGGCAGCGGCGGCCGTCGCGTCTACGCCGCCATCGGCGGCGCCAAGCAGGCGGGTCTCTACCGCTCCGACGATGGCGGCGACAGCTGGCAACGAGTCAACAACGATGCCAGCCTAGGCACCTACTACTTCGCGCGGCTCGTCCCCGACTGGCGCGACGCCGACCGCATCTGGGCGATGGGTCGCTCGGTGCGGCGCTCCGACGACGGGGGCAAGACCTTCGTCATCGAGAAGGGCGCGCCGGGCGGCGACGACTACCACGACCTGTGGATCAACCCGACGGCGCCGGAGCACCGGTTCCTCGCCTCCGACCAGGGCGCGGTGGCGAGCGTCGACGGCGGCGCCACCTGGAGCAGCTGGTACAACCAGCCGACCGGGCAGTTCTACCACCTCGCCACCGACGATCGCTTCCCGTACTGGATCTACA
>DASYUP010000470.1:0-10861 GCA_036001185.1 Thermoanaerobaculia bacterium | reverse complement strand
GCGCCCACAACCTCGAGGGCAAGGTGCTCGTCGACGTCGCCAACCCCCTCGACTTCTCGCGCGGCTTCCCGCCGACACTGTCGGTGTGCAACACCGACTCGCTGGGCGAGCAGCTGCAGCGTGCGCTGCCGCAGGCGCGGGTGATCAAGGCGCTGAACACCATGTGGGCCGGCATCATGGTCGACCCGCGCCGGCTGCCGGGGCGGCACCTCGTCTTCCTCGCCGGCAACGATGCGGCGGCCAAGGCGACGGTGCGCCAGCTACTCGCCGGCTTCGGCTGGCGCGAGGACGAGCTGGTGGACCTCGGCGACATCACTGCCGCCCGCGCCACCGAGATGCTGCTGCCGATCTGGCTGCGGCTCTACGGCCTGCGCGGCGACGGAGCGTTCAATCTCTCACTGGTGCCGTGAGCCCCGACCTCGTAGCGCAGCTCTCCCTGACTACTTGCCCCGGAAGGAGCGCTCCGTCATCGCGAGCGAAGCGAAGCGATCTCGTCGTTGCGGCGTCGAGATTGCTTCGTCGCTGCGCTCCTCGCAATGACGAGGGCAGAGTGGCACGTCGATGCGGTCACGGCAGTCGTTCGGCGTAGCGATCGTAGGCGTCGAGCAGGGCCGCGCGCAGGTTGCCATCGTGCCGCGCGAAGAGCTCCGCGGCCGGAGGCAGAGGGGCAGCGGTCGCCACCGCCAGCTCGGCGATCAGCTCCGCCAGCAGCGCCGGGCTGGTGCAACACTCGTGCAGGGTGGGCAGCAGCCCCGGGCGATGGCTGGTGACCAGCAGCCCGCCGGCCGCGCGGCTGGCGCGCCGCAGCCGCCCCCATTGCCACGCCGCCAGCTCCTGCGCACCGTCGACCAGCAGCACGTGGCGGGGGCCGAGGCCGGCGAGCAACCTCTCCCGCGCCGGCCTCGCGAGACGCCGCTCGCCGCGGCGCAGGGTGATGGCGCGCAGCTCGAAGCCCTGCCGTGCGAGCCGCGCACCCAGCTCGCCGAGCAGCGTGCTCTTGCCGTGCCCTTCCGGCCCCACCAGCGCGGCGCGCCGCCCCAGCGAGGCGAAGCGGGCGAGCAGCGCCTCCCACGTCGGCTCCTCGAGCCGGTAGGAGAGCCGCACCAGGCGCTGCACGCGGAAGGGATTGTCCGCCGCCCGCACCCCAGCTCCCTCAGCTCCCCCGCGACTTGCGGGTCTTCTGGATCGGCGACGGCGGCGGCTCGGCGTCGATGCGCACCTCGTGGCGCTCGGGGCCGACCACCAGGTCGGCGCGCCCCGCCACGCCCTCGGCCGGCGCCACCAGCTCGACGGCCCAGGCGAGCGTCACCAGCTGGCCGGAGAAGCTGTAGGGCCCCGGCGGCAGGCGGAAGCTGAAGCGCAGCCAGCCCGACGCCGCCGGCGTCGGCACCTCCTCCACCGCCACCACTTCCTGGTCGGCGTCGCCGCGGCCGCTGGTGTACCAGAACAGTCGCACCTCGAGCGACCGCGGCGCCGCCTCGAGGTCCCACGAGACCTGCCCCTCGACCGCCTCGCCAGGAAGGAAGGCGTTGCGGCCGCCGTCGAGCTCGACCGTGAGGGTGGTCACGACGGCGTCCCCCCTCCCGCGAGCAGGGCGGCCGGATAGACGGTCAGCGCCGCCTCGTCGCTGATGTCGGGCCAGCGCGGAATGTCGCCGTGCACGACCAGCGTCCAGGTGACCTTGTTGTGGCTCGACTGGAAGGAGTGCATGGTGTCGGGCGGCAGCAAGACCAGGGTCTCGCCCTGGGGCATGCGCGCCGGATCGTCGCTGTCGAAGGCCACCAGCCGCGCGAAGGTCCGCTTGACGGTGGTGGTGTCGGTGCCGCGACGGTAGGTCGCCTCCTCGCGCCCCTCCACCATCAGCACCAGCCGGCGCATCCGCCCGCTGGCGCCGGTGAAGCGCCAGGCGAGCGCCACCGCGGCGCCGGGACCGAGCGGCGTCGACAGCGTCACCTCCACGCGTGGGTTGAACATGGCAAGGAAGCCGTACGGCACCGACAGCAGCAACCCGATCCCGACCAGCACGAACGGCACCAGGAACAGCGTTGCGCAGCCGTCGTGGAAGAGCTTGCCCTCCGACCGCATGGAGACGAGGAAGACGCTGACTATGCCGTTCCAGAAGAGCGCCGCGAAGAGCAGCGCGACGAACGAGCCGACGCGCGACTTGCCCGGCCGCAAGGTGAGCGGCCCTGCAGGCACGCCTGCTGCCGAGAGCGCGCCACTTGTGCCGGGTGCGGCCGCGAGCTCGCGCACGCTGCCGCCGCCGGCGAGGGCGGTGGAGGTGGAGGCGGCACCGCCTCCAGCAGCCGCTCCCGAAGGCAGCCAGTCGAGCCCAGCCGCCTTGCGCCGGCCGGCGAGCAGCGACGCCGTCATGCCGACGACGCCGATGAGCACGAACACCCCGGGGATGAGGCTGAACCAGATGAAGCTCCCCAGCGTCCGGTCGAGCACCGCCACCGACGGGTCTCGCGGGTCGACCCAGGCGGCCGTCTGGGCACCGGCCGGCAGGCCGGCCACCACCGCCTCCTTGCCCTCCCGCCCGCTGCTGCTGCCGATCGAGAAGTTGTAGCGATTGGCGCGGTAGCGCCGGCCGCCGTGCTCGTATTCGTAGAGCATGTCGACGCTGTAGGTCGTGCTGTCCGAGCCGCTGTGCGCGCCGACGCCGCTCCAGACGATGGTCGCCGGCGCCTGCACCCAGTCGCGGCTGCCCAGGTAGCGTGCCAGCGGGAAGGCGAAGGGCACCATGAAGCCGGCACCGAAGAGCGCGAAGACACCGAAGACGGCGACCGCGCAGCCGCGGCCGGCGCCCTTCCGCGTGCGCTGCGAGCGCGGAGCGCTGGCGCCGGCGGGCGGCCGGCGGCCGCGGCGCCAGAGGGTCACCACGCCGCCGATGCCGAAGGCGGCGAAGAGCAGCGGCACGCCCAGCAGCGCGAACGCCCACAGCGCCGGCCGCCGCAGCACCGCCGCCGCCGGGTTGGCGGGATCGACGTAGCAGCGCACCATCGCTCCCGGCGGATAGAGCGCCGCCGCCTTCGCCGCCTCGCCGTAGCTGCGATAGCCGCCGCCAGAGCCCAGGTGATCGCCACCGTAGGTCCTGCCGTGGCGGTCCCACTGATAGGTGACGCTCAGCGCATAGGCGTCCGCGGTGGCCGCCGCCTCCGCGGGGGGCAGCGTGAAGAGCTGCTCCTTGACGCTGGCCCCCAGCACGCGACACTGCGCCGGCTCCCAGCGCCAGGAGGCCGCGCCGCGCCACAACGTGGCGGCGAAGAAGCCGCCCAGCCCGAGGCCGAGGGCGGCGAAGACGAGGAAGAAGAGGCTGCCGGTCAGCTTGCCGACGACGCTCGGCGAACCGCCGGTCGTGGTCCTCGTGGTGATGCGAAAGGCGGCCATGGGTGCGATCAGCCTCGGTTTCCAGCCGCTCCAATCTCTCTGGCGTACGGGCGGAGCTTGTCTCTGCCCGGCAGGCAAGCTGCCCCCCTACCCGAAAGAGAGAACGGAATCGATGGGCGGAACGGGCAAATCACGGGTATCTCAGCAGCACCCCGGCCCAGTGGAAGCCGGCGCCGAAGCTCACCAGCAGGACGAGATCGCCGGCGCCGACGCGGCCCGCCCGCCGAGCCTCCCACAGCGCCAGCGGCACCGAGGCCGAACCGGTGTTGCCGTACTCCTGTACGTTCACGTAGACCTTCTCTTCCGGCAGCTCCAGCTCCCGCCGCACGGCGTCGAGGATCCGCAGGTTGGCCTGATGCGGCACCAGCAGGGCCACCTCCTCGATGGCGCGCCCAGCGCGCGCCAGCACCTCGCGCCCGGCCTGCGCCATCCGCCGCACGGCGTGACGGAAGACCTCGCGACCGTGGAAGTCGATCTTGTGGTGCAGCCCGAGCCGCGCCGCCTCCTCGTTGAACGGCACCCGCGTGCCGCCCGCCTCGAGGGCGAGGATCCCCGCCGCGCTGCCGTCGGTGCCGGCCACCGCCGCCAGGATCTCGGCCGCCCGCGCTGAGGCGCCCACCACCGCCGCGCCGGCGGCGTCGCCGAACAGCACGCAGGTGTTGCGATCGCTCCAGCTCATCAGCCGCGTCAGCAGCTCGACGCCGATCACCAGTACCCTCCCGGCCGCCCCCGCCAGCACCCGCGAGCGGGCCACGTCGAGGGCCTGCAGGAAGCCGGCACAGCCGCTGCCGGCGAGGTCGTAGGCCGGCACCTCGCGGGCGCCCAGCCGCTGCTGCACGAAGGCGGCGGTGTCGGGTATATAGACCTCGGGAGTGTCGGTGGCGACGATGATCTCGTCGATCTCGTGCGGGCCGATGCCGGCCTCCTCGAGCGCCAGCCGCGCCGCCGGCAGCGCCAGGTCGACGGTGCTCTGCTCGGGCGCCGCCACCCGCCGCCGCTCGATGCCGGTACGCTCGCGGATCCACTCGTCGGTGGTGTCGACGTAGCGCGACCAGTCGGCGTTGGTCATCACCCGCTCGGGGACGTAGGCCCCGAGCCCGAGGATGCCGATCGGCGCGGCGTCGCGGGCGCTCATCGTGGTGGCGGGGTGGGACGACGCGGAGTCTATGACGGGGGGCCGCCATGCGGCGCAAGCTGGACAGCGCCAACCCTTTGCCCTACAATCCGCGTCGCGCGAGCGAGGCCCCAGATGGGATGGGGCGCTACCGTCAGAAGCCGACCCCGACACGCCTTCCGCCGTAGCCGCCAACTCAAACCCGCCAGGTGACCGAGCTCCGTCGAAAGATTCCGATGTGCGGAATCGCCTCATGGATCGCTGCGTTGCGGCCACGCGCCGGGCGCGCTAAGGAAAGAGAAAGAGCCACATGACCAAGATCTACGTCGGTAACCTGCCCTACTCCGCCACCGAGGACGAGCTTCGCGAGCTGTTCGCCACCCACGGCGAAGTGTCGAGTGTCAGCCTCGTCAACGATCGCGAGACCGGCCGCCCCCGGGGCTTCGGCTTCGTGGAGATGGCGAGCGAGGACGCCGGGTCCGCCATCCAGGCGCTCGACGGCTCGCAGATGGGCGGACGCACCCTCAAGGTCAACGAGGCCCGTCCCCGCGAGAACGGCGGCGGCGGCGGCGGCGGCGGTTTCCGTCAGCGCCCGCGCTGGTAGGCGACGGTGACGCCGGGGGTCGGGCCTCGGCGTCGTCAGCAACTGCCAGGATCGAAGGCCCTCCAACAGCGGAGGGCCTTCGTGTTTTCACCACCGCCGGCGAGCGGCGGAAGCCCTCACCGGTTGCGAAACGTCTCCGCCGATCCCGCAGCCTCGAAGGCGATCTCGCGGTCGCCGGCCCTGCCGGTGACGCGGTAGCGGACGCGGAGCTGGAAAAAGCTCATGCCGCAACCGAAGGCGCCCTGCGGCATCGGCGTCACCACGGCGCCCTCCACGGCGAGCTGCAGCCGCAGATCCAGCGACGGGCCCTTCCCCTGGACCACGATGCGGACCGGCCGGCCGGTGTGCGGATCCACGGTCTCCTCGATCGTGACGTCCGCCGAGTAGCCCACGAGGCCGTCGGGTCCGAGGGCGGCCAGGAAGCCGGGCACGCGCGCCGGATCGGCGGCGTCCGCCGGCGGGTGGATGCGGCCGTAGATGAAGGAGAGACCGTCCTTCTGCACCTGCCCCCAGCTCCAGGAGACGCCCTCCCAGAACCCCCAGTTGTGGTCGTGGTATCCCGAGCCGTCGAGCGCGATGCGCTCGCCGTCGACGGTGAGCGCGCCGCGCAGCGGCCCCGACATCACCGGCACGACGTAGCCGGACTGCCAGCCGCCGGCCCCACGGATGGCGATGGGTGGCAGGGCGCGACCGGCTATCGCGTCCAGCGTCAGCTCGCCGGCGGCGCGGCGGCCGGATCTGGCGCCTGCGGCGCGGGAAGCCGCGGGCTGCTCCGGCAGGTCGAGAGTGAGGCGATACTGCGAACCGTCCACGCGCACTCGGTTGCCGGCGATGTCGAGGTCCGGCGCGGTCGCCAGCACTCTTGCCTCGTCCACCTCCGCCACCGTCGCGAACGACGACAGCCGGCCGCCCCGGTCGAGCTGCAACCGCACACTGGCAATGCGCCGGCCGTCGGGCAGCCGCGGGCCGACCAGGAAGGTGAGATAGAAACGGGCGCCCGGAGAGCTGCCGTTGAAGTAGAGCCACTCCGCCCAGGATCCGGCCCGCCCAGGAACGTCCGGTAGGGGATGGAACCGGTCGATCGAGCGCAGCACGGTCTCCGGCCGGAGCGACGCCCACTCCACGTCCGCCGGGACGTCGACCCACGACGGAGTCGCCCCGATCTCGGGATCGCCGACCGCCCGTTCCAGGCTCGGTATACCGCCTCGCGCGCGGATCAGCACCGGCCGGCCATGGCCCCGCAGGTACAGATCGGCGCGCGCCTGCGGTGAGGCCGCCTCGACCTGGCGGCCCAGGGGCGGCGCCTGGATCACGTTGGAGAGCACGAAGCGGGCGGAGGATACGCGCCCGGTGGCGCCGTAGACGATGACGTCGCCGCCGCCGAGCAGGCCGGGAGCGCGGGCCTGCTCGAGCACGACCTCGCCGACTCCCAGCAAGGCGGCCATCACGCTGACCCCGACGCCGAACCCTCCGGCGAGCACGGCGCTGCGCACCGGATGGACGGCCAGCGAGCGCAGGGCGAGGCGCAGGATCATCGAGCGTCGGACTCGATCCGGCCGTCGCGCATCATCAGCCGGCGCGGCGCCCGGGAGGCGATCGCCGGATCGTGGGTCACCACGACGACAGTCGTGCCGTCGGCCTGGACCCGCTCGAGGAGCCGCGCCACCTGGTCGCCGGTGGCCTGATCGAGCTCGCCGGTCGGTTCGTCCGCGAGCAGCAGACGCGGCCGGTTGGCGAGCGCGCGCGCGATGGCCACCCGCTGCGCCTCGCCGCCGGAGAGCTGCGACGGCCGGTGGTGCGCGCGATGGGAAAGGCCGACGTATTCGAGCAGCTCGGCCGTGCGCCGCCGCCGCTCCGCCCGGCGCACCCCGGACTCCGCCTGCGGCAGCTCGACGTTCTCCGCGGCGGTGAGCATGGGCAAGAGGAAGAAGCGCTGGAACACGAAGCCGATCTTGGCCAGCCGCACCGCGCTGCGCCCTGCATCGTCCAGCGAGGAGACGTCCTGATCGTCGAGCCGGAGCGTGCCTGCGGTCGGGATCTCCACGCACCCGAGGATGTGGAGCAGCGTCGACTTTCCGCAACCGGACGGACCGCAGACCGCCACGTATTCGCCGGCATCGATGCGCAGGCTCACGTCACGCACCGCGATCACCGGACCGGCCGCCATGGGGAAGACCTTGCTCACGCCACGCGTCTCCACCGCCGCGGTCACGGGACGGCTCATCACCTGTGGCGCACTCAAGACACCACCTCCTCGCGCAGGGTAGCGGCGATGGGCAGCCGCGCCACCAGCCGCATCGGATAGAGGGCGGCGAGCACCGCCGTGACCACCATCAGAGCTAGGTGCAGCACGAGAGCCCGCGGTTGGAACACGAAGAAGTGCAGCCGGGCCGGGATCTCGGGCAGCGAGCGGAGGATGGCATCGAGCCAGCGGGCGAGGGCGAAACCCGCCGGCAACGCCAGGAGCCCACCCGTACCCACCAGCACCGCCGACTGGCAGAAGACGTCCGCCACCACGCGTCGGCGGGAGAATCCGAGAGCGCGCACGGCGGCGATCTCCCCGAAGCGCTGGTTCACGGAGACGGTCAGGAGCGCAGTGATGAGCAGGAAGCCGAAAAAGAGCGTCACCGTGGCCAGCACCACCGAGATCTGTCGGAAGTACGAGAAGCCGGCTTGCTCGAACTGGGCCACCAGCTCCGCGTTGCTGAAGGCGTACAGCTCCGGTTGCGCGGCGTGGATGGCCTGCACCGTCTGGCTGGCCGCAACGCCGTCGCGCGATTGCACCAGCAGCAGGTCGGCCTCGTCAGCGTCCTTGCCACACACCCGCCGCAGGTCCGCGAGACGCATGCCGGCGTTGGCCTGCGAGGCCTCCTCGAACGGAAACTCCGCCACCCCGGCGATGCGGAAGGGGACGGCCGGCAGAGCCGAGGGTTCCGCCCCACAGGGACCGCTCAGCATCAGCACGTCGCCCGGCCGGACGTGGAGGCTGCCGGCGAGGCGCCGGTTGACCATCACCGCCGGAGGGTTGCCGGCTTCCGCGGGCAGGTCACCCCCCTCGGCGACCACCCATGGCCGCGGTGCGCCGATACCGGCGCCGAGAAGGAAGAGGGGGGTGGACGCGCCGGCGCCCGTGCGTGCCGTCGCGCGCTGGACGGCGATGGGCACCGCCGCCGCCACCTCCGGCAGGCGGGCGATCGCGGCGGCGGTCGCCGTCGCCCGCGTCAGCCGAGGTCCGGCGAAGGGGAGCTCCGCCGCCATCACGCGCACGTCGAAGCCGGTGGCGTCGAGCAGGTGGCGGAACGACACCTCCAGGCCTCGCGAGAGCAGCAGCATGTCGAAGAGAAGAGTGCCCACGGCGGTTACGCCGAGGATCCCGAGCCCGCTGCGGGCCGGCTGCCGCAGCAGGCTGCGGAGCGCGAAGGCCCAGGCCCTCATCGTCGCGCCAGGGCCAGGATCTCGCGGCGGACCAGGCTCCAGGAGGAGAGGAGGCTCGCCCCGAGGCCGAAAGGCACCGCCAACAGCACCGTCCGCTGCACGATCCGCGGCGTGATGCGCACGAAGACCAGGGTGGTGTCGTACCGCCACTGGAAGAACCGGTTGAACGCCCCTTGCGTGGCAATGGAGAGGAGCACGCCGAAGGCCGCGCCGGCTGCCGCGATGAGCAGCCCTTCGAAGAGCACCTGCAGCAGGATGCGCCGCCGCCGGAGGCCTATCAGCCGGAGAATGGCGACCGTGTCTCGGCGCTCGTCCACCAGCATCACCATGAGCGCGAGCAGGAAGATCGTGCTGCCGACGAGGGTGACGATGGCGATCGCGAGATGGAATCGCTCGAGCACCACGAACGAGTCGACGCCTTCTCGCGGACCGGCGGTGGCGTGCGCGAGCAGGCCCGGCATCCGCGCGGCAACCGCGCGGCCGAATGCGGGGGCCGCGGTGGCATCGGCCAGCGCCACGTTGACCAGGGTGACGGACTCCGCGCCCAGCGGATCGCCAGGATCCGCGGTAAGGGCAAGGAGCTCCGGCAGGTGGAGCCGCGCCTCGAGACGCGCCGCGCCGAGCCGCGATGGATCGGGCGCGGGCTCGTAGATCCCGGCGATGCGGAATCGCCGCTCCGCCACGTCCGCTCCGGCCGCACGACCACCGCCGTCGGTCCGGCGCTCGCGAGCCGACCGCGCGCCCGGAGCCCGCGCGGTCAGCGTGACCACTTCGCCCACCCGGAGGCCCTCGGCAGCCGCGAGCTGCCGCGAGATCAGCAGCTCGGGCAGGTCCTCCGCCGGCGGGATGGGCGCGGCCAGGACCGCGGCCAGGATCCCCATCGTTGCGAGGGTGGACAGCGTGGCACCTAGATCGAGAAAAAGACCGGGGCGCGAACAAGACCGGTCGAGAAGAGACAGCGCCGCCGCCTCCAACTATATGACCGTCCGGAGGTCCCCGCCCCTTCGCTGTCGAGTGCGTGCCGCGGAACCGTCGGCCGGCAGGCCCGTCAGGCAGGCGCCTCCGGCAGCGGCAGCTCGTCGAGCTGCGTGGTGACGAAGCGGCTGAACTCGTCGACCAGCTCGGGGTTGTACATGCGGCCGCGCTCGGCCTGCAGCACCTCGAGCGCCTGCAGCACGTCGAAGCGCGCGTGGTACGAGCGCTTGCCGAACAGGGCGTCGAAGGTGTCGGCGATGGCCACCAGCTGGGACTGCACCGAGGGCCGAAAGGGAGTCTTGGGGTAGCCGCCGCCGCCGTCGAAGTGCATGTGGTGCTCGTAGGCCACCACCACCGCCAGGTGCGAGGCGTCGGGTTGCAGCAGCAGCAGCTTCGCCCCCTGCTCGGGGTGCTTGCGCACCACCGCCCACTCGTCGGGATCCAGCGGCCCCGACTTCTCGAGGATCTCGCGCGGCACGAAGGTCTTGCCGAGATCGTGCAGCAGCGCCGCGGCGCCGATGTCGAAGGCGTCGTCGCCCTTGGCGCCGAGGGCAAGCCCGAAGCTCATGCCGAGCGTGGCGACGTTGCAGGTATGAAGGTAGGTGAACAAGCTGTGCTCGCGCACCTCGGCGAGGTTGAGGAAGAGGTTGTCCTGGCAGGAGAGGTGGGTGAGCAGGCCGAGCACGATCTCGCGGGCATCGCGGACACGCACCTCCTGGTGGTCGCGCAGGTGCTGCGTCAGCCGCATCATCTGCAGCGCTTCGTCGGAGACCGGATCGTTGCGCCAGCCGGCGAGCTCGCGCACGCGCAGCGCCTCGGGCACGGCGTCGGCCACCGCGCGCGCCGACGCCGCGCCGATCTTCAGGTGCGCCTGCGAGGTGACGGCGCCGCCCTTGGCGTCGGCGAGCTGGCCGCAGAAGGCCTCGAGCTCGTGGCGCTGCAGGCCGCGGCGCATGTCGAGCAGGCCGATCCCCTTGTCGCCGAGGCGGCGCACCAGCGCGGCGGCCGGCCCGCTGGTGGCATCGAGCCGTCCGTCCTGGGCGAGCAGCTCCTCACCGGAGACCGCCAGCCGCACCTCGCCGTGCTCGACCAGCATCGGCTCGAGGGCGGACCACAGCTGGTCGATCGCCTGCTGGGTGAGCCGGTGACCGCCGCCGTAGAGGCGGATGCGGGTGGCGCCGGTCAGCAGCAGGGTGCAGACAGTCGACAGCGAGGCGGCGTTCAAGAGCCCTCCGCCACCATCGCCGCCACCTGCTGGCGAAAGCGCTCGCGCTGCCAGGGCAGCAGCGGCTTGCGCCGCCGCGGCAGCTCGGCGACGTAGCGCAACGCCTGCGGCGCGCGGC
>DASYUP010000469.1:0-6494 GCA_036001185.1 Thermoanaerobaculia bacterium | reverse complement strand
GCCTCGTCTGTGGCGTCGCCGATCGCGGCGACGGCCACACCATCCGGCCAGCGTTCGTCGAGGGCCCCGAAGAGGGCGCGCACCGCGTTGGCGGACGTGAAGACGACCCAGCGATACGAGGCCAGGCTCGCCGCGGCGGCCGCCAGCGGCGCGGGATCCTCGGGCGGCAGCACGGCGAGCAGTGGCAACCGCTCGACGGTGGCGCCGGCCGCGGCCAGCGCCGCGGCGAGGCCCTCGGCCTGGTGCTCGGCCCGGGTGACGACGACTCGCCGGCCGTGCAGGGGACGGTCACTCACGGCAGGTGAGGGGGTCTGCACGGTCCGTACCCTACGTGCGCGCGGCGAGCACGCGCTCGGCGCCCTGCGCGCGCAGGCGGTCGACGCAGCGGCCGGCGACCTCGTCGGCGTCGATGCCGCGCGCCTCCGCCCGCACCAGCTCGCTGCCATCGGCGGCGGCGAGCAGGGCGGTAAGCACCAGCCGCTCGTCGACCATGCGCGCCCACGCCGCCAGCGGCAGGGTGCAGTCGCCGCCGAAGGCCGATACCACGGCGCGCTCGGCGGCCGCGGCGGTGGCGGTCGGCGCGTGGTCGAGGGCGCGGCAGAAGGCTTCGGCCGCACTGCCGCCGCGCACCTGCAGCGCCAGGATGCCCTGGCCGGGGGCGGGCAGCATCTCCTCGGCCGCCAGCGGGTGCGCCGGCACATCGTCGAGGCCGAGGCGGGCGAGGCCGGCCGCCGCCAGCACCGTGGCCGCCGCTCCCGACTGTCGCCACTTGCGCACCCGCGTCTCGACGTTGCCGCGCAGCGGCTGCACCAAGAGGTCGGGTCGCAGCGCCAGCAGCTGGGCGCTCCGGCGCAGCGAGCCGGTGAGCACCTCGCCGCCGCGAGGCAGCCCCGCCACCGTCGTCGCCACCTCGCTCACCAGCGCGTCGCGCGGATCGGCGCGCTGCGGATAGGCGGCGATCACCAGCCCATCGGCGGAGCGCACCGGCAGGTCCTTGAGGCTGTGCACCGCGAGGTCGAGCGAGCCGGCGAGCAGCCCCGCCTCGAGCTCCGCGGTGAAGAGACCCTTGCCCCCGAGCTTGGCGAGATCTCCCGGCGTGCGGTCGCCCGCCGTCACCACCGGCACCAGCTCGACCACCAGCCCCGGGTGCGCCGCCTCGAGCGCCCGCGCCACCGTCGACGACTGGGCCATGGCTAGGGCGCTGCGCCGGGTGCCCATCCGGATCACCCGCTCGCTCATGCCCTCGATCCGACCTTCTGGTGTAGGGGCGGGGCTTGGCCCCGCCCGTCTTCGTCTCGGAGACGCCGATCGCCCGCGCTCACTCCTCCTCCCCCTCGCCGAGCTGGAACAGCTCCCGCGCCAGCTCGAGGTGCGCGAGCCGCCGCTCGGCGCCGCCGGCGCGTAGCCGCGTCGACGGATGGTGGAGGATCTTGCGCACCAGCGAGCGGGTGAGGCGGTCGAGCTCGTCCTGCAGCTCGGTGGGGAAGCGGTCGCGGGCGCCCTCCACCTCCTGCAGGCGGATGCGCTCGGCGCGCCGCTGCAGCTCCGCCACCAGGGGCTCGGCAGCGAGCCCCTGGTACCAGGAGCCGAAGTGCTCCAGCTCCTCGGCGACGATGGCCTCCACCCGCGGCACCTCGGCGCGGCGGTGCTCGAGGTTGCGCGCCACCAGGTGCTGTAGCGAGTCGAGGTCGTGGAGGAAGACGTTGTCGAGGCGGCCCACGCGCCTGCCGACGTTGCGCGGCACGCCGAGGTCGACCACCAGCAGCGGCCGCGAGCGCCGCTGGCGCATCACCTGACGCAGCTCGCCGGCTTCGATCACCGGCTCGTCGGCCGAGGTCGAGGCGATCAGCACGTCGCAGTCGGCGAGCGTCGCGTAACGCTCCTGGAAGGTGGTGAGGCGAGCGCCGGGGAACTGCTGGCCCAGCTCCTCGTGGCGGTGGGTGCCGCGGAGGGCGAAGCGGAGGTCGCGCACCCCCTTCTCGACCAGGGCGCGCGCCGCCAGCACCGCCGTCTCGCCGCCGCCGAGCACCAGGCACGAGCGCCCCTCGACGCCGACGAAGATGTGGCGCGCCAGCTCGACCACCGCGTAGCCCAGCGACACCGCCCCCTCGCCGATCTCGGTCTCGGCGCGGGCGCGGCGGCCGGCCTGCAGCGCCGAGCGCAGCAGTCGCTTGACCACGGTGCCGCAACTCCCCACCGCCTCGGCGAGCTCGGCCGAGCGCTTGACCTGGCCGAGGATCTCCGGCTCGCCGAGCACCATCGACTCGAGGCCGCAGGCGACCGCCAGCAGGTGGCGCGCCGCTTCGCTGTCGTGCAGCACCCAGAAGCGGCCGTCGCGCTCGACCTCGGGGGCGCGGGCGAAAGCGAGCTCCATGGCGGCGCGGAAGGCGCGCTCCTGCTCGCGCGGCCGCAAGTAGACCTCGGTGCGGTTGCAGGTGGAGATGAGGTAGGCCTCGGCGACCTCCGGCCGCGCCATCAGGCGCAGCAGCAGCCCCTCGCTGTCCTCGCGCGAGAACGCCACCCGCTCGCGCAGCTCGAGCGGCGCGCTGCGGTGGTCGATGCCGACGGCGAGCAGCGCCGGCCCCTCCGCCGCCTCGCTGGCGGGCTCGGCCGCGGCGCCGGGGGGGTCGGAGAGGGCCATCAGAAGGAGCGGTGGAAGCCAACGACGAAGGTGTGCACCGCCACCAGCGAGACGACGATGACGCCGAGGCCGGCGAGGCTCGCCATCGCCGTCTGCCGCCCCTGCCAGCGGCGCAGCCGCCGCAGCAGCAGCGCGCCGCCGTAGAGGAGCCAGGTGGCGAAGGTGAGCAGGATCATCGGGTCGTGCTGCCAGTCGAGGGCCGAGGTCTGGCGCACCCAGAGGATGCCGTCGAGCAGCGCGCCGGTGAGGGCCGCGAAGCCCACCGCCAGGGCGCCGGTCATCATCCGTTCGAGCACCTCGAGCGGCGGCAGCTTGCCGTAGAAGACCGAGAAGCGGGACCGCTTGAGCTCGCGATAGAGGCGCAGGAAGAGGAAGCCATAGCTCGCCGCCACCGCGAAAGCGGCGTAGCCGAGCAGGGCGAGGAAGACGTGGATGCCGAAGATGGGGTGCTCGAAGAGCTCGCGGCGCGGCGGCTGCGGCTCGTGCAGCACCACCGCCAGGAGCTGGAAGACGAGCACCTGGCCGACCAGCCAGAAGCCGCTGGCGCGCTCGCCGCCCAGCCACTCGAGGAACAGATAGATGATGGCGACGGCGAAGGCGACGACGGTCAGCGCCTGCGAGACGGTGGCGCCGGGGAACTGCTCCCAGCGCCAGGTGAGCCAGGCGAGGTAGGCGAGGTGCAGCGCCACCGCCAGCTGCAGCAGCGGGCTGGCCCAGACGCTGGCCTCTCGCCGGCCGGTGAAGAAGAGGACGCCGTAGGCCCCGGTGGCCAGCGCGTAGGCCGCCAGCAGGACGTAAGGTGCGATCCCGGCTAGCGTTTCCATGGGTCGTGGTGGATGCTAGCACCCAGGGTGGGCGCGGCTTGCTGCCCCGGCGAGTGGTCTGTTACTGTCCCGCCGCCCGCGCCACCGGGTGTGGGCTCCCCACTAATCCTCCATGACCAACATCGTCGTCGTCGGCATGCAGTGGGGTGACGAGGGGAAGGGCAAGATCGTCGATCTCCTCTGCCCGGCCTTCGACGTCGTGGCGCGCTACCAGGGCGGCCACAACGCCGGCCACACGGTGCGCTTCGGCGAGCAGCACTTCTCGCTGCGGCTGATCCCCTCGGGGATCCTCCACCCCGAGGTGCAGTGCGTGCTCGGCAACGGCATGGTGGTCGCCCCCGACGCCTTCTTCGAGGAGGTCGACAAGCTGCGGCAGGCGGGGGTCGTCATCGACGGGCGGCTGTTCGTCTCCGAGCGCGCGCAGGTGATCTTGGCCGAGCACGCGGCGCTCGACCTGCAGCGCGAGGCGGCGGCGGGCAGCGGCAAGATCGGCACCACCGGCCGCGGCATCGGCCCCGCCTACGAGCACAAGGTGGGGCGCGCCGGCATCCGCGTCTGCGACCTCGGGGCGCCCGACCTCGAGGAGCGCCTGCGGCCGCTGCTGTTGCGTCTCGACGCCGAGCTGCGGGCCCTGGGCGACGAGCAGGCCGGCCACCCGGTGCGCGTCGCCGATCAGTGCCGCGCCTGGGCGGAGCGGCTTGCCCCCTTCCGCCGCGACACCGCCGCGCTGCTGCACGAGGCCATCCGCGCCGGCAAGCGGGTGATGTTCGAGGGGGCGCAGGGGAGCATGCTCGACGTCGACCACGGCACCTACCCCTTCGTCACCAGCTCCAGCGCCACCACCGGCGGCGCCTGCACCGGCACCGGCGTGCCGCCGCGCGCCATCGGCGGCGTGCTCGGCGTGCTCAAGGCCTACACGACGCGCGTCGGCGGCGGCCCGCTGCCCACCGAGGACCTCGGCGCCGCCGGGGAGTACCTGCGCAAGCGCGGCAACGAGTTCGGCACCGTCACCGGCCGGCCCCGCCGCTGCGGCTGGATGGACCTGGTGGCGGCGCGCCAGGCGACGGCGCTCAACGGCGTCGACGCCATCGCCCTCACCAAGCTGGACGTCCTCGACGGCTTCGCCGAGATCCCGGTGTGCACGGGGTACCGCTACAAGGGGAGCGCGCTGCGCGGCTTCCCGGCCGAGCTCCGGGTGCTCGAGGAGGTGATCCCCGAGTACCGCGTGATGCCGGGGTGGCGCAAGCAGACGGTGGGGATCCTCGACTACGAGAAGCTCCCGCAGCAGGCGCGCGACTACGTCGCCTACCTCGAGGGGGAGATCGAGGCGCCGATAGCGCTCGTCTCCACCGGCCCGCGGCGCGAGGAGACCATCCTGCGCCAGGGGCCCGGGCTGAAGCGGATCGCCGGCGACCGGCTCACGGTGCCTCCCCGGCAGGCATAGGGCCCCCGCCCGTCTTCGTCTCGCGCTGGCCACCTTGCGCCGGCACGGCGGGCGTTGCCATAGTGCGCCCATGCCGCGCCACTGCTGGCTGCTCGCGCTCGCGCTCCTCGCGCTCGCCACCCTCGCCTCGCCATCGCGCGCCCAGAGCAACGACGAGGTGCAGAGCGCCCTGCAGTGGAACCTCTCCACTCCGGGCGCCCGCAGCCTCGCCCTCGGCGGCGCCTTCCTCGCCCTCGCCGACGACGCCACCGCCGCTTACGCCAACCCTGCCGGCCTATCGCAGCTGCAGCGGCCGGAGGTGTCGCTCGAGGGGCGCGCCTGGGAATTCACCAGCCGCTTCGCCGACCGCGGCCACCAGCCGGCCACCGGCGTCACCGGCATCGGCACCGACACCGTCGACGGGCTGGTCTTCGGCGAGCGCGTCGACCACACGCGCGGCCTCTCGTTCGCCTCCTACGTGCACGCCAGCCGCCGAGTGGGCCGCTGGGTTCCCACCTGGGCGCTCTACCGCCACCAGCTCGCCAACTTCGAGGCTACCCTGCGCTCGCATGGGCCGTTCATCGGCCAGCGCGACAACCCCAACCGCGTGGTGCCGGCCCGCGGTCACCTGCAGCTCGACCTCGACGGCTGGGGCGCCGCCGCCGCCTGGCGCCCGCTGCCGCGGCTGTCGGTAGGCGCGAGCCTCTCCTGGCAGCGGCTCGACCTGAGCTCGCGGACGGAGCGCTTCGAGCGTCGCGAGCGCAGCGGCGACAACGGGGTCGACAGCCTCACCGGCGGCTTCTTCGGCCCTGCGGACTTTCTACCCGACAACGTGCAGAACGTGCAGACCCAGCGCGGCGCCGACCACGACCTGGCGGCGAGCCTCGGCGTCCTCTGGCGCGCCAGCTCGCGGTGGAGCGTCGGCGGTGTCTACCGCCGCGGCGGCGACTTCGACTTCACCGCCACCTTCGTGCAGGGGCCGCGCAGCGATCACCCGGGCGACGTCGACCCGCGGGTCGGCGGCCGCGGCGTCTTCCACGCCCCCGACAGCTACGGCGCCGGCGTCGCCTGGCGCCCGCGCGACGAGCTGGTGGTGGCCCTCGACTGGGATCGCGTGCGCTACTCCCAGCTCACCGCCGACCTGGTGAACCTGCTGCTCGCCGCCCGCGGCGCCGAGCGGAGCTTCGTCATCGACGACGCCGACGAGCTTCACCTCGGCGCCGAGTACCAGGCGGTGGGCTGGCGGCTGCCGGTCGCCTTCCGCCTCGGCGCCTGGCGCGATCCCGACCACCGGCTGCGCTACACCGGCCGCAGCCAGCTCCTGCTGGCGCGCTTCACCGGCGGCAAGGAGCAGCTGCACGTCGCCGGCGGGCTGGGGATCGTTCTCGGGCGGGCGCAGGTCGACCTGGCGGTCGACCTCTCCGAGCTCGTCGACACGGTGTCGCTGTCGACGGTGGCGCGGTTCTGAGCGATCGCTGATCGACGACGCGCGGTGGTCCCCCGCCTCACCGTCCTCGCGAGCTCGGCGAGTGCTTCCCGACTCCTCTCGGGTCTGAGAGTGACGATGAGCCGACCGGGCGCGTGGCGCGGGGAAAGCTCGCGGAGG
>DASYUP010000468.1:0-6933 GCA_036001185.1 Thermoanaerobaculia bacterium | reverse complement strand
GGAGAGCCCGGGACGGTGGCGCCCGGGAGCGATTTCCACAAGGCTGCAGTCACGGACGCTAAGTGACGGTGAGATGCCGAGTTACAGCCGTGTGACGGGGACGCCCGTGGAAGGGGAAGTGGGCGCCACGGAAGCCGACCTCGGGTGGCGATATATTGCGCGCCATGCTCGCCACCCCGGCCCTGCGTCGCACCCCGCTCTTCGAGTGCCATAGAGAGTCGGGAGCGAAGCTCGTTCCATTCGCCGGCTGGGAGATGCCGGTGCAATACGAGGGGGTGATCGAGGAGCACCGCGCCGTGCGCCAGGCGGCGGGACTCTTCGACGTCTCGCACATGGGCGAGATCGCCGTGCGCGGGCCGGGTGCCCTGCGCTTCCTCGACTGGTTGACCCCCAACCAGGTGTCGAAGCTGGTGCCGGGACGCGCCCACTACAGCGGGCTGCTGACCGAGCAAGGAACCTACGTCGACGACCTGCTGGTCTACCGGCTGGGGGAGAGCGACTTCCTGCTGGTGGTCAACGCCGCCAACCGCGACAAGGACCTCGACTGGGTCCGCCGCCACGCTCCCGCCGACACACAGATCGATGACGTCTCCGACCGCTACGCCCTGCTCGCCCTGCAGGGGCCGCGGGCCCTGGAGATCCTCGCCCCCCTCACCGAGGTCGACCTCGCGAGCCTGCGCTACTACGGCTTTGCCGCCGGCACCATGGACGGCCACCGCGCCCTGGTCTCGCGCACCGGCTACACCGGCGAGGACGGCTTCGAGCTCTACGTCGACCCCGAGGCGGCGGCGCCGCTCTGGCGGCGGCTGCTGGCGGCCGGCGGCCCCCTCGGCCTGGTGCCGGCGGGCCTGGGGGCGCGCGACACTCTGCGGCTGGAGGCGGGGATGGCGCTCTACGGCCACGAGCTCGACGCCGCCACCACGCCGCTCGAGGCCGGCCTCTCCTGGGTGGTGAAGCTCGACAAGGGGGACTTCCTCGGCAGCGCCGAGCTCCTGCGCCAGCAGCGCGAGGGGGTGGCCCGCCGGCTGGTGGGCTTCACGGTGACCGGCCGCGGCATCGCCCGCGAGGGGCACGAGGTGCGGCACGCCGGCAGCCGGGTGGGGCAGGTGACCAGCGGCACTTGGAGCCCGACCTTCGAGAAGGCGCTGGGCATGGCCTACGTGCAAGCCGGGCACGCCGCACCGGGCGTCGAGGTGGAAATCGAGGTGCGCGGCAAGGCGCTGCCGGCGAGCCTTGCTGAGATACCCTTCTACCGGCGGGGCCGCTAGGCGACCGCCGCCGTACCTGGACGAGGAGGGCAGGCATGTATCCGAGCGAGTACCTCTACTCGCGCGAGCACGAGTGGGTCAAGGTCGATGGCGACGTCTGCACCGTCGGCATCACCCACTTCGCCCAGGAGGAGCTGGGGGAGGTGGTCTTCGTCGAGCTACCCGAGGTCGGGCACGCCTACGACGCCATGGACGAGATCGGCACCATCGAATCGGTAAAGGCGGTGGCCGAGCTCTATACCCCGGTGGCGGGGGAGATCGTCGAGGTCAACCGCGCCGCCGCCGAGGACCCGGCGATCGTCAACGACGACCCCCACGGGGAGGGGTGGCTGGTGAAGATCCGTTTCTCGACCGACTCCGACCTCAAGCACCTGATGAGCGGCGAGGACTACGACAAATACGTACAGAGCGGCGAGGGCTGAGCCCAGAGCGCGCACGACCGTGCGCGCGGCGGGCTCAGCCCCGAGGAGCGCAGCGACGAGGGGCCTCGACGGCTGAGTCGTTCTCGGACTCCGAGGCCGGCCGCGGGTTGTCACACGGTGGTGACCTCCGCGTCGCCGGCGCGTCGGGCCTCCCACCCTAGGATGACTTGCGGCCGGGCGCTCCGGCCGACCGTCATCCACTAGGAGGTCCCATGCGCAAGATCCTCGGCCTGGCCGCGATCGGCATCCTCGCCGTCGCCACCGCCGCGCAAGCCCAGCGTGACCAGATCCGTATCGTCGGCAGCTCCACCGTCTACCCCTTCGCCACCAAGGTGGCCGAGAGCTTCGGCCGGGGCGGCAGCTTCAAGACGCCGATCGTCGAAAGCACCGGCACCGGCGGCGGTTTCAAGATCTTCTGCAGCGGCGTCGGCCCCGAGTTTCCGGACATCAACGACGCTTCGCGCCGCATCAAGCAGACCGAGATCGAGGCCTGCGCCAGCAAGGGCGCCAAGGACCTCATCGAGGTCCCCATCGGCTACGACGGCATCGTCGTCGCGAGCAGCAAGCGGGCGCCCCACCTGCGGCTGACCCGCAAGCAGCTGTTCCTGGCGCTCGCCAAGTCGGTCCCCACCGCCATGGGCAGCACGAAGCCCAACACCGCCCGCACCTGGGCCGACATTGACAAGTCGTTGCCGGCGGCGAAGATCGAGGTCTTCGGGCCGCCCCCCACGTCGGGCACCCGCGACGCCTTCGTCGAGCTGGTGATGGAGCTCGGCTGCAAGCAGACCTGGCCCTGGCTCGCCCAGCTCGAGAAGGACGACAACGCCAAGTTCAAGCAGATCTGCGACACCATGCGCGAGGACGGCGGCTGGGTGGACGCCGGCGAGAACGACAACCTCATCGTCCAGAAGCTCGAGGCCAACCCCAACGCCTTTGGCGTGTTCGGCTACAGCTTCCTGGAGGAGAACAAGGACAAGGTGCAGGGCGCCAGCGTCGAGGGCTTCGACCCCACCTTCGACAACGTCGCGGCGCTCAAGTACCCCATCTCGCGGCCGCTCTTCTTCTACGTCAAGAAGGCCCACCTCGGCGTCATCCCCGGGCTCAAGGAGTTCATCGCCGAATTCACCAGCGCCAAGGCGATCGGCGAAGACGGCTACGCCACCGAGATCGGCCTCATCCCGTTGCCGGCGCCGAAGCTGCAGCAGGCGCAGAACATCGGCAAGTCGCTGGCGCCGAACGTCAGATAAGTCACCGCCTTCCCGCATACCTTCCCTTCTGGGCCGGCGGCGCCATCCGCCGGCCCCATTTGTCTTCGCGAGGAGCGCAGCGCAGCTCGTCATCGCGAGGAGCGCGGCACAGCTCGTCATCGCGAGGAGCGCAGCGTAGCTCGTCATCGCGAGGAGCGCAGCGACGAGGCGATCTCGACGATGAGATCGCCACGGCCGCTTCGCGGCCTCGCGATGACGGCGGCCGCTTCGCGGCCTCGCGATGACCGAGCAGCCCCCGGTGGCGCGATGGCAGGTCTGCCGTCACAGCCCCGTCACAGCTTCCTCTGCGTGGCCCGCTTAGGATCCTCGCGTCCGCCATGACCTCGCTGGTCGTCCTCGCCGCGCTCCTCGCCCTCAGCGCCGCCGCCTACCAGGTCGGTAGGCGGCGCGCCCTCGCCGCGTCCGGCGGCGACCTCCGGCGGCTGCACTCCCTGCCCAGCTACTACGGGCTCTACGTCGCCATCTGGTGCGTCCTGCCGGCGCTGCTGGTGCTGGCCCTCTGGGTGGCGCTGCAGGGACGACTGGTGCAGGCCCTCGTGGTGTCGGAGCTGCCGGCCCCCGCGCGGCAGCTGCCGCCGGAGCGGCTGGTGCTGCTGGTCAACGAGGTGCGCAACGTCGCCGCCGGGGCGATGGCGGCCTCGAGCCCGCTGGTGCAGGCGGCGGCGACGCGCTACCGCGAGCACCAGCAGACCGCCACCGCCGCGCTGGTGGTGGTGACGCTCGCCCTCGCGCTGGCCGGCGCCGCCTGGGGGTGGCGCCGCGTCGGCCCTCGCCTGGCAGCCATCACTGCGGTGGAGAAGGTGGTGCGGGCGCTGCTGCTCGCCGGCTCCTGCGTCGCCGTCCTCACTACCATCGGCATCGTGCTGTCGCTGCTCTTCGAGGCGCTGCGCTTCTTTCAGCGGGTGCCGTTGACCGACTTTCTCTTCGGCTTGCATTGGAGCCCGCAGACGGCGCTGCGCGCCGATCAGGTGGGCAGCTCGGGTTCCTTCGGCGCCGTGCCGCTGTTCACCGGCACCCTGCTCATCAGCGGTCTTGCCATGGCGGTGGCGGTGCCGGTGGGGCTCTTCTCGGCCGTCTTCCTCGCCGAATACGCGCGGCCCAGCGCCCGCAACACCTTCAAGCCCCTGCTCGAGATCCTCGCCGGCATCCCCACCGTCGTTTACGGCTTCTTCGCCGCCCTCACCGTGGCGCCGCTGCTGCGCCGCGCCGGCGAAGCGCTCGGGCTGCCGGTCGCTTCGGAGAGCGCGCTGGCTGCCGGGCTGGTGATGGGGGTGATGATCATCCCCTTCGTCTCCTCGCTCTCCGACGACGTGCTGACGGCGGTGCCGCGAGGTCTGCGCGAGGCCTCCTACGGCCTGGGGGCCACCAAGGCGGAGACCATCCTGCGGGTGGTGCTGCCGGCGGCGCTGCCCGGCATCGTCGGCAGCGTCATGCTCGCCATCTCGCGCGCCATCGGCGAGACGATGATCGTCGTGATGGCGGCCGGCCTCACCGCCAACCTCACCGCCAACCCCCTCGCCGCCGTGACCACGGTGACGGTGCAGATCGTCACCCTGCTAGTGGGCGATCAGGAGTTCGACAGCGCCAAGACGCTCTCGGCTTTCGCCCTCGGGCTGGTGCTCTTCGTCGTCACCCTGACCTTCAATATCATCGCCTTGCACGTCGTGCGGCGCTACCGGGAGCGATATGACTGACGTGTCGCTCGCGGCGCCGCCCCCGGTGCGCCCGCGGAGCCGGGCGCGGTCTTACCCGCGGTCGCACCCGAAGCTCGACGACGGGGCGGTGAGGCTCCGCCTCGAGGGGCGCTACGCGCGCGACCGCCGCTTCCGCCTCTACTGTCTGGCCGCCATCGGCATCGCCCTCACCTGCCTGCTGGTGCTCTTCGTCGACATCGTGCGCAAGGGGTGGAGTGGCTTCACCGTCACCACCATCCGGCTGGGGGTTTCCTTCGGCCCGCAGGTGATCGATCCGGACGGCAAACGGAATCCGCGGGCGCTGTCGAATGCCGACTACGCGGCACTCTGGCGCGAGCCGCTCAAGGCGCGCTTCCCGGTGGCGAGCCGCGAGGAGCGGCGCGAGCTCTACGGGCTGCTGGGCGAGGCCGCCACCTACAGCCTGCGTGCCATGGTGCTCGCCGACCCGTCGCTCATCGGCACCCGGCGCACGGTGCGCCTGCCGTCGTCTTCGCAGATCGACCAGGTCCACAAAGGCAAGGTGCCGCGCTCGCGCGCCGCCGGCGGGCCGCTCTCCGACCGCCAGCTCGCCTGGATGACCGCGCTCGAGCGCGGCGGCGACCTGCGGTTGGCCTGGAACGGCACGTTCTTCACCAGCGGCGACTCGCGCGATCCGCAGCAGGCCGGCATCCTCGCCGCCCTGCTCGGCTCCTTCTACGCCATCCTGGTGACCCTCGCCATCTCTTTCCCGCTGGGGGTGGCGGCGGCCGTCTACCTCGAGGAGCTGGCGCCCAAGAACCGCCGCTGGCTGGACTGGATCGAGGTCAACATCAACAACCTGGCGGCAGTGCCGTCTATCGTCTTCGGGCTGCTGGGCCTCGCCGTCTTCCTCAACATCTTCGGACTGCCGCGCTCGGCCCCGCTCGTCGGTGGCATGATCCTCAGCCTGATGACCCTGCCGGTGATCATCATCGCCGGCCGCGCCGCCCTGCAGGCGGTGCCCGCCTCCATCCGCCAGGCCGCCTACGCCCTGGGAGCGACCCCGCTGCAGGTGATCCAGCACCACGTGCTGCCGATGGCGATGCCCGGCATCTTGACCGGCACCATCATCGGCCTCGCCCGCGCCGTCGGCGAGAGTGCCCCGCTGCTGATGATCGGCATGGTGGCCTTCGTCGTCGATCCGCCGCACACCCCGCTCGACCCCGCCACGGCGCTGCCGGTGCAGGTCTACCTATGGGCCGACAGCCCCGAGCGCGGCTTCGTGGAGAAGACGTCAGCGGCCATCCTCGTGCTGCTCGCCTTCCTCATCGCCATGAACTCGGTGGCGGTGTGGCTGCGGCGGCGGTGGGAACGGCGGATGTAGATCCGGACGGTCGGGCATCGGTGGTAGCGTGCCCGCACCCGATCCGATTCCCGGCGGTGACGACGGTTGCTGGGGCGTCAGCGCTCCGTGAGGGCGCCGTCTGGTGGGAAGAGGATTCGCTTCTTCGAGGATCACATCGAGCTCGGTCCGGTATCGATCAGCAATGCCTTCGTCGTCCGACTGCGTGCCGTCGACAACCTCTTGCACGTCGCCTACCTCGTGTCGGACGGGACGACGGTCGAAGAGTACTTTCGCTACGAGGCGCGAACGAGGGGCCGTGCTACGAAGATCCTCCAGTCCGCGGTAGTCCGCGCGCTCGAGCTCCGGGCCGCGTATCCACCGGTGGCCGCTCAACCAGTCCCCGCCCAGCCCGTGGTGAAGGCAGTAGTCGAACCGCCAGGCGCCGCGCGGGACGGGCGAACCACCGTGCAGATTCGCGACCCTGAAGTCATCTTTTCCCCCATCTGTCCCCACTGCGGCGCCGAGGCCAGTTCGGTGGATCTTTTCCACGCCTCACGGGGCTTGGCGCACCGCGCCGCTTGGATCGTTCCCGTCTGTGAGGCGCATCCCCGCCTCGGCGATGCGATTCGCATCGCGCGCTGGTCAGCCACGGTCAGCGGAGCGAGCTTCATCTACGTATCGTTCCTCAGCACGTCCAAGGTGCACAAGGTCGCTCCAGGCGCGAGGCGGAAGATTCAAGGCATTCCCTACACGGTGTTCAGTTCGGTTCTCGGCTGGTGGTCATTCGCC
The DNA here is from genome assembly GCA_036001185.1 of Thermoanaerobaculia bacterium. Lineage (GTDB taxonomy): Bacteria > Acidobacteriota > Thermoanaerobaculia > Multivoradales > JAIOJS01 > DASYQD01. The sequence goes on along the minus strand of DASYUP010000468.1, from coordinate 189 downwards.
GGTCCGTTTTTCACCGTTCGGGCGATCCGGACCAATCTGCGGGGGGCATCGACCTGACCGAGGCAGTGCGCGCCGCCAACGTCGGCACGAGATCTGCGGCCCGCGCTCTGGCGTAGGGGCTGTCGGGACGTCGTGAGCTCTCACCCCAGCGTACCGCCGGCGATCTCGGTTCGCTGGGGCGAGACAGGC
>DASYUP010000467.1:0-11298 GCA_036001185.1 Thermoanaerobaculia bacterium | reverse complement strand
GGCGCGCCGTCAGCTCGACCTCCAGGCGACGAAGCTCAGGACCGCGCACGCCATCGCCGCGGTCGTGCACCGCAGCGTCGACCTCGAGCGCGCCATGGGCGACATCGCGCGCTCGCTGGTCGAGCTCGGCGGCGACTCCCTTGCCGCGATGGACCTCGAGCTGCGACTCGGCGAGCTGTTCGGGAGCGCCGCGCTGGCGGCCAGCGAGCAAGCCGAGGCGCTCGCCACGCTGCCGCTCGCCGCGCTGGCGCATCGGCTGGCGACGGCGGAGCAGGCAGGGGAGATGGCGCGCAGCGGCGCTCGCGCGCCGCGGGCTGTGGCAGAGGTGCCGCCCGCGGAGCCTGCCCGGCCCGCCAGCGAGCCTGCCGGCACCCCTAGGGTCGCGAAGGCGCCCTCTGCCGAGCTCGCTGCGCTCGCCAACGGCGACGCCGCCGAGGCGGTGGGCCCCCTCGACCTTCCACCCCCGGCCAGCGGCGAGGACCTCCTCGTCACCGGTGCCAACGGTTTCCTCGGCAGCCACCTCGTCGCCCACTTGGCTTCGTCGCTGTCGGCCTCGCAGCGTCTCTGGGCCCTGCTGCGCGCCCCGTCTCATGAGGCTGCGGCCGAGCGGCTGCAGGCTGCCTTGCGGGCGCGCGGCCTGCGCGCCGGGGGGGTGGTGCCGTACGGAGCGGCGGCGGGAAGCGTCGTGGCCGTCGCCGCCGCGCTCTCCGAGGAGCGGCTGGGGCTGTCGCCGGTGCTCTACGAGCGCCTCGCCAGCGAGGTCGGCCTCATCCATCACGTCGCGGCCGAGGTCGCCTTCGATCGCAACTACGCCGAGCTCCGCGCCGCCAACGTCATCGGCACCCGCCGGGTGCTCGAGCTGTCGACCGCGGGCACGCTCAAGGCACTGCACTTCGTCTCCTCGCTCAACGTGTTCTTCCTGCTGCGCCAGATCCATGGCCAACGCGCCGACGAGACGACGCCACTGCCCGCCACGCTAGAGCCTGCGCAAGTTGCCGGGAACCTCGGCTACACGGTGTCGAAGTGGGCGGCCGAGCGCCTCGTCGACGAGCTCTTCCGCCGTGCGGGAGGAGCCTTTCGTGCCTCGATCAGCCGCCCTGCCCTCCTGGTCTGGTCGCTGGCGACGGGGATCGGCAACGACGAGGACTGGTTCGGGCGCGCCCTCGCCTCCTGCCTGCACATGCGGCACCTCATCGGCCCCGAGGAAGCGGCGGTGCCGCGCTGGGCCCCGGAGACACCGCTGTCGGCCCGGGGCCTCGACCTCGTGCCGATCGACTTCGCTGCCCGCGCCGTGGCGCACCTCGGCGAGCAGACGCGCACGGGCGCGCTCAGCACGAGCCGGCCGACACGAGTGCCCACCTTCCACGTCTCCAACACGACCCCGGCCGAGGATGGGCTGGTCACCGCCGAGCGTCTGATGGACCTGCTCGCCTGCTCGCTGGTGGCGCGCGATGGAGCCGCGCTCGACTGGCGTTTCCTGCCGCTAGCCGATTGGGCGCTCGAGGCCGAGGTGCAGGGCGCTCCGGTGCTGCCCGTGCTGCACCGCCTGCGGCAGGGGTGGCCGGCGCAGCAGCGCACTCCCGCCGAGCGCTTTGCGGCCACCTACCCCGAGCCGTGCCCCCCCTTCGACCAGCGCTCCATCGAAGCCTGGTGCGTCGCACACGGCGTTTGAGGCGAGCCTCGTGCGGAGACGCGCGGCCTCGGGCTGCGAGTCCCTCCAGGTCGATGAGCCTGGCCCGCCGCTTGCTAGAGGTCGACGGAGGGCAACTCCCTACGATGAATTTCCGGAGGCTTTCCCCATGCGTTTCAAGAAGTTGAGCATTGTGACCGCGGTGGTGATGGCGCTGCCGCTGATGGCTTGCAAGGTGACCAAGACCCAGGAGGGCGAGGTGCCCAAGGTGGACGTCAAGGGCGGTCAGCTGCCCGAGTACAAGGTGGAGCCCGCCCAGATCGAGATCTCGTCGACGCCGACCGAGATCAAGGTCCCCGAGGTCGACGTCCACACCAAGAAGGAAACCGTCAACCTGCCCCACGTCGATATCAAGATGCCGGGCGCCACGCCGACGCCCACCCCGCATCGGTAAACGAACGAAGGTGACCGTGGTGCTGAATGTAACGTTTACAACTCAGCGCCGGTCACGGGAGGAGGTGGCAGCATGCTTCGTTGGGTCTTGATCTTCCTCGTCATTGCTTTGATCGCTGCGCTGTTCGGGTTCGGCGGCCTCGCCGCCGGCGCGGCGGGGATCGCCAAGATCCTGTTCTTCATCTTCCTGGTTCTGTTCGTGCTCGGCCTGCTGGCACACCTGCTGCGCCGAGCCTGACGGGTGCCGCCGCCTTCCGGACAAACCGGGGGCGGCGGGGTTTGCGTTGCCGCCGGGGCGGGGTGGGGCGGGTGGTGACGGCGGCGCGTGGGGCGAGGGGCTGACCCCTCGCCTCGCTTGTTTTGGCGATACAGTCGCCGCCGTCCCGGTTTCCTTTCCGCGCCGCCAGGCGTCCAAAGGGGTGCATGAGCACCTCGACGCACAGCGGTGCGGGTTCGCTTCCCCCGGCGTTTCCGCCGGGAGGAGCCTTGCGGCCCGCAGGAGGGGCGGTGATGAGCGAAGGGGCCGAGGCCGCCCCGCTGCTGCAGGCGCTCGCCCGTGGCGACCGCGCGGCGGCGGAGCGGTTGATCGAGTCGACCTACCGGCAGATCTACGCCGCCCTCTTCCGGCTCTGCGGCGGCAACGCCGATCTCGCCGCCGACCTCACCCAGGAGACCTACCGCAAGGCGTGGGAGGCCCTGCCCTGCTTCGAGGGTCGGGCGCAACTGTCCACCTGGCTCTACCGCATCGCCTACAACACCTTCCTGCACCACGTGCGGCGGCCGCGCGCCCTGCAGGAGCTCACCGACGAGACGGCCGAGTGCCTCGCCGACCCCGGGCCCGACCCCGCCGCCGAGCTCGCCGGCAGCGACGCCGGCGAGCGCCTGCGGCGCGCCGTGATGGCCCTACCCGAGGACCTGCGCTTCACCGTCAGCGCCCACTTCTGGAGCGAGCTGCCGGTGCGCGAGATCGCCAAGCTCGAGAGCATCACCACCGTGGCCGTCCGCAAGCGGCTCAAGCGCGCCTTCGCGGCGCTGCGCCTGGCCCTCGAGGAGCAAGCACCATGAGCCCCATCAGCGATCGCCAGCTCGCCCGCCGGCTGCGGCCGGAGACCACTCCCGAGCCGCCCGCCGGCCTGCTCGCCGAGCTCAAGCGGCAGCTTCCAGCCGAGCTCCCGGCGCCGTCCCGCGTGATTCGCTTCGAGCGGCCGCTGTCGAGCAAGCTGCTGGCGGCCGCCGCTACCGTGGGGGTGCTGCTGGGGAGCGGCAGCCTCGCCTGGCTAGTCGTTCTCGAGCACCGCGGTCTCGAGCCGGTCTCCGAGCCGCGGCCGGAGTCCCAGGCGGGCCACATCTTCTTCGCTCCTTCGCCTTCCTCGTCCCCTGCGGCCGCGCGCGTGGGATCGGCCGAGGCACCGCAGTCTCGGGACACACTCGCGCTTCAGGTGCCGAGCCTGGAGGGGTACGGCGAGGAGGCTCCGCCGGCAGCCGCGCCGGCGCCCGCCTCGCCGTACCCTGGCCATTTCGCGGCGGCGGAGGGGCGGGCAGCGCAGCGCCCGGCGCGGTCGCGAGCGGCGGGACGTGCGCTGCAGCCGATGGAGATCGAGGAGCAGGTGGAAACCGGTGTCGAGGGCGGCGTCGAAGGCGGCGTCGAAGGCGGCGTACCCGGCGGCGTGCCGGGCGGTGTCCCGGCCGGCGTCGCATCCGGTGTGACCAGTGGCGTGCCGAGCGGTGGGCGGGGAGGCAAGCCGGGCGGAGTGGTGACCGGTGCGGCGCCGGCGCAAAACGTCGCCGAGGCCGTCACGGTCACCGCCCAGAAACCGCTGCTCCACGAGCGCCGTATGTCCGCCCGCACCGCGGCCGAGCCCGCCGAGCGCGAGAAGGCGGCGGCGCCGCCGCCGCGGGTCTCACCCGAGCCGACGGTCGGCGCGCGCCCGGACGCCAAGACCGCCACCGCTGAGCGCGACCAGCCGCAGCCCGCTCCCATGCCGGCGCCGCCGCCGCCCGCCACGCTTCCGCCTTCGACCGGCGGCACCGCCGAGCCCAACGACCAGCCCTACGGCGACGTCTTCTTCGAGAGCTACGGCGTCAACCCGTTCATCGACAGCGAGGACGATCGGCTCTCCACCTTCGCCCTCGACGTCGACACCGGCGCCTACAACGTCGTGCGCCGCTACCTCGCCGACGGCAACCTGCCGCCGGCCGAGGCGGTGCGCGTCGAGGAGCTGGTCAACGCCTTCGACTACGGCGACACGGCTCCGCGGCAAGGGGACTTCGCCCTCACCGCCGAGGGGGCACCCGATCCGTGGGCGCCTGGCGATCGCTACGTGCTGGTGCGCTTCGCCCTCAAGGCGCGCGAGATCCGGCGCGCCGAGCGTCGCCCCGCCGACCTGCTGTTCGTCGTCGACGTCTCGGCCTCGATGGCGGCGGAGGGGCGGCTCGAGCTGGTCAAGCGCTCGCTGCGGCTGCTGCTCGGCGAGCTCACCCCGGCCGACCGCGTGGGGCTGGTGGTGTTCGGCGGCGAGGCGCGCGTGCTGCTGCCCCTCAGCGGCGACCGGCGCGCCGTCGGGGCGGCGATCGACCGCCTGCAGCCCGAGGGCTCGACCAACACCGAGCAGGGCCTCGCCGTCGCCTACGACCTCATCGCTCACCAGGGGCGGCGCGACGCCATCCGCCGGCTGGTGCTCTGCTCCGACGGCGTGGCCAACGTCGGCAATACCGGGCCCGAGTCGATCCTTGCCAGCGCCGGCGCGGCGGCGCGCCAGGGTGTCGAGCTCACCACCGTCGGCTTCGGCATGGGCAACTACAACGACGTGCTGATGGAGCAGCTCGCCGACCGGGGCAACGGGCGCTACGCCTACGTCGACGACCTCGACGAGGCGCGGCGCATCTTCGTCGAGAGCCTCACCGGCACCCTCGAGACGGTGGCCAGCGAGGCGCGCGCGCAGGTCGACGTCGACCCGCGCTACGTCTCGCGCTGGCGGCTGCTCGGCTACGAGAACCGCGACGTCGCCGACGAGCGCTTCCGCGACGACACCCTCGACGCCGGCGAGATCGGCGCCGGCCACGTGGTGAGCGCCCTCTACGAGCTCAAGCTGCTGCCGCAAGTGCCGGCGGGAGCCATCCTGGCGACGTTGCACGTGCGCTGGCGGCCGGCGGCGGGCGGCCCCTTCCGCGAGATGGAGCGGGCGCTGCGCCGTGACGACCTGGCGCCGCGCTGGGAGGCGGCCAGTCGCTCCTTCCGCCTGGCGACGGTGGTGGGGCGCTTCGCCGAGGTGCTGCGCGGCTCCTACTGGGCGCGCCCACGAGCCGACCAGGGCGACGACCTCGGCGAGCTGGCGCGGCGCGCTGCCGACCTCAACGAGTCGTGGCCGCACCAGCCGCGCGTCGAGGAGCTCTTGCGATTGATCGAGCGCGCGCGCGACCTGCGGCGGCGCTGAGGCGGAGCGCCTTGTGCCCTTGGCGGGTGCCGCAGCGGCAAAACGCGTGCCGTCGCCCGGCTATGATGGTCACGCTGCGAAGAGGGGCGGGGACGAGCCCCGCCCCTACACCAGACGGCGGTCGTCGGCTCCGGCGAGAAGCGCCGAACGACTGGCGCGGGGGACGTGGAACCAGGTATGGCCGGCAACCGCATCGTTGCCCACTACCGCGACGGGCGCCTGCTCAAGGGCGCCACGTCGGATTTTTCGCCCAACCGCGAGTGGTTTCACGTCGCCGCGGAAGGGGGCGGCACCCCGGCCGTCGTCCGCTTCAACGAGCTCAAGGCCGTCTTCTTCGTCCGCGACCTCGAAGGTGATCCCCAGCATCGCAGTCGCAACGACTTCGCCGCCGACAAGCCGGTGGTGGGCCACAAGATCCAAGTCGCCTTCGAGGACGGCGAGGTGATGGTGGGCACCACGCAGGGCTACCAGCCGGGTCGCCCTGGCTTCTTCGTCGTCCCCGCCGATCCCACGGCCAACACCGAGCGCTGCTTCGTCATCGCCGCCTGGACCCGCGAGATCAAGCGGCTCTGAGCCGCCGGCGACGGCCGCTCTAGCCACCGTCATTGCGAGGAGCGTAGCGACGAAGCAATCTCGACGCCGCGACGTCGAGATCGCTTCGCTTCGCTCGCGATGACGGATGTGCGCGGCCGGCTTCGCACTCTGACGCTGCCCTCCGCTCTTCCCTGGCGGTATGAGGCCACTCGCGACGTCTAGAGCGTCGCCAGCGCCCGCTCCAGCTCGCCTACCAGACGATCGAGCTCGGCGATCACTGCTTCCACCGGCTCCGGCCGCGAGAGGTCGACTCCCGCCTGCAGCAACTGATCGATGGGGTAGTCGTTGCCGCCGGCGCGCAGCAGGCCGAGGTAGCGTTCGACCACCTGCTGGCGCGCCGCGTCGTCCGCCGCCGTGCGCAGCGTCCGTGCAATCTGCGCCGAGGCGGCGAAGCTGGTGGCGTATTGGTAGACGTAGTAGGGGCTCTGGAAGAAGTGCGGGATGCGCGCCCATGTCAGGCGGTAAAGCGGGTCGAGCTCGAGGCCCTCGCCGTAGTAGTGCTGCAGCAGCGCGAAGTAGCGCTCCGACAGGGTGTCGGCGGTGATCGGCTCGCCACGTTCGGCGGCGCGGTGGGCCTCGAGCTCCCACTCGGCGAACAGCACCTGCGTGTAGAAGGTGCCGGCGATGCTGTCGATGGCGTGTTGCAGCAGCAGGACGCGCTCGCGCGGGTCGTCGCGGCGCCGCAGCAGCTCGTCGAGCAGCAGCGCCTCGGCAAGGGTCGAGGCCACCTCGGCGACGAAGATGGTGTAGCTCGCGTAGGTGAACGGCTGCGTCTCGTGCGACAGCAGCGAGTGCAGGGTGTGGCCGGTCTCGTGGGCGAGGGTGAAGAGGTCGTCGAGGGTGTCGTTGTAGTTGAGCAGCATGTAGGGGTGCACGCCGTAGACGCCGGCCGAATATGCCCCCGATCGCTTGCCCTCGTTCTCGTAGACGTCGACGTAGCGCCCCTCGAAGACCCGCCGCACGCGCGCCTGGTAGTCGGCGCCGAGAGGCGCCGCCGAGTCGACCACCCAGCGCAGGGCCTCGTCGTAGGGGTAGCGGCGCTCGTCCGCGAACAGCGGGATGCCGGTGTCGTAGAGGTGATAGCCCTCGAGGCCCAGCTCCCGCTTGCGCAGGCGGTGGTAGCGCTGCAGCGGCGCCACGCCGCCGCGGGTGGTCTCGATGAGGCGCTCCACCACCTCGGCGGGGATGCGGTTGCCGTCGAGCGCCGCCTCGAGGGTGGTGTGGTAGCGCCGCGCCATGGCGCCGAACCAGTCGCGCTGGCAGACGACGTTGTAGAGCGCGGCGTAGGTGTTGAGGCTCCTCTCGAAGGTCTCGTAGAAGGCGGCGAAGACCGCGGCGCGGTCGCGCTGCACGCGGTGGGTGGCGAGGATGGTGCGGTACTGCCCGTAGCTGACGGTGACCTCGCGACCGTCCTCCAGGCGCACCGTGGGGTGGCGGATGTCGGCCGTCGACAGCGCCGAGTAGGCCTCGTCCGGGAGGTCGGCAAAGCGGCTGGTGTAGGAGAGCACGCGCTCCCCCTCCTCGCCGAGGACGTGCTCCTGCCGCCGATAGAGATCCTCGAGCTTGAAGCGGTAGAGGGCGAGGCGCGAGTCGGCGTCCATCCAACCGCGCACGGTGGCGAGGGGGAGCTGCAGCAGCTCGGGCTTGAACCAGGCCCCCGCCTGCTCCCAGCGCGCGAACAGCACCTGCACGCGCTGGCGCCTGGCGTTGACGGCGTTGTCGCGCTGGTCCTGGTCGTAGGTGAGCGAGGGGTAGTACCAGACGCGATGGGCGAGCTGGCCGATCTCGTCCTGCAGCGCCAGCACGGCGAGCAGCGCCTCGCCGCCGGCGGCGAGGGTGCCCTGCATTCGCCCCAGCCGGTCGACCAGCTCACCCAGCTCGTCACAGGCCTGCTCCCACTCCTCCCAGCTGCCGAAGATCGGGGCCAGGTCCCAGCGGTGCCGCGGGTCGACCTCGTCGCGCACGCGGGTGCGCGGGGGCGCCGGTGCCTCGACCGGCGGCGAGGCGGCGTAGGTGAGTGGCAGTGGCCGGTGGGGTGGGTGCGACATCGAAGCCCTCCGCGGGCGGCGATTCTAGTGCGAACGCACAGGCGCCGCGCGAGGGGCGCGTGCAACCCGGGCGCCACCTCGGTTGCGGAGGGCCCGCGCCGGGTCCTTGTGCCGGAACACCTCGTCATTGCGAGGAGCGCAGCGACGAAGCAATCTCGACGCTGCAACGTCGAGATCGCTTCGCTTCGCTCGCGATGACAGAGCGAGCTCCGTCAGCAGGGTGTCACGCTGGACGCGACGGCGGCGCGCGAGCGCATTCTCCGGGGCAGGTAGCTAGGTTGCTGGAACCGGTGGGGGCGGCGGCGGCGGCACGAAGGTGGCTACCGGAGCCGCCGGCAGCCGCTTGCGGCTGCGCCGCACCAGCCAGACCACCAGCGCCACGGCGACGACGATGAGAGCGACGCCGAGGACGGGTCGGTAGATGAGCCACCCGGCCGCGACCGTCAGCAGGGCCACCGGGGCGGCGATGAGGAAGGCGACGAGGGCGATGCCCCCGCCCACCAGCCGCCCCACGAAGGGCACGACGTCGGCGAAGACCCGCAGCGGTCGCAGCACGTTGGCGATGCCGGCGAAGAGGAGCACGAAGCCCACCAGCCGCAGGACCCAGGTGAGCGCCGTGTTGGCGTTGCGGGCCGACTGGAACATCTGCTCGGCGCTCTTCGCGCCGTACTCGACGAGGGCGATCTCGCCGCCGGCTTGGGCACGGTAGGGCTCGAGGCGAGAGCCGCGCTGCGCCGCCACCACCGAGGCCTGGGCCGGCCGCACCACGCCGAAGCGCACCCGCACGTCGCCGACCTTGGGCGCACCGGGCGCGGCGCCGAGGTAGAAGCCGCCGTCAGCGGCCTTCAGGCGCCCCTGCAGCTCGGGAGCGACGCCGGTGAGCTGCGCCTCGCCGACCGCGAGCGTCTCGCTGTGGTCGAGACCGCGCGCCAGCTCGGGGGCCAGTTGGAAGGCGCCCAGCCGTACGTCTTCGGCGCGCCACTTCTCCGCCGGGAAGGGGAAGGCGGGATTCTCGTGACCACCAGACTGCTCGAAGCGCGCCGAGTCCACCGGCGACCCCTGCCACTCGGTCTGGTAGGTGTAGGTGGTCACCGTCTCGGTGCCGCCGCCGAGTTTCTTGCGCTCGTGCCGCTCCTCCTTCTGCGTCCACTGGTACATGTCGACCTTGCGCTCGAGCGCCAGGGCGTTGTCGGCGATGCCGAACAGCGGGTCGCGCAGGGTCTCGGTGGTGGTGGCGTTGCCGCCGACGTGCACCAGCTTGCCCTCGTGGCCCGCAGCGACGGCGTCGGCGCTCACCGAGACCACGGCGCCCGCCCCTTCCGCGAGGGTGCGGGCACGCTTGACCGCCCGCCCCTCGTTCCAGAACAGCAGCGCCACGGCGGCGACGGCGAGCCCGACGCCGACCAGGGCGCCGACGATCGAGCCGCCGAGCCGGCTGCCCCATCCCTGCGAAGTGACGCGGGTGACGCTGTTGGCCATGGAGGATTCCTCCGGCGGTGGAGGGCCGCCCTGCGAAGCGATTGAGAGTCGACGTGGAGCTGGAGGGCGATTCTAGCCCCACCCACGCGGACGGAGACGAGCTCCCGCTACGCCGGATGAGCAGCGCGACCGCTAGAAGGCCCGCACTCGCGCGCGGCTAGCCGCTGCGGCGAACGCTGTGGTGGGCGGCGAAGTCGGCCGAGCCGAAGCCCTCGACGCCGATGAAGGTGGCCCGGAAGGTCGTCTTCGCCCCCGGCTGCAGCGTGCGCGAGCCTAGGAGCGCCCGCGTCGATGCCAGCACCTTGCCGTCGGTGCCCCTCACGGTGACGTCGAGGGTGGCGTCGTAGGCCACCTCGGAGCTGGTGTTGCTGAGCTCGCCGACGAGCACCACCGAGCCGCCGGGTGCCTCTTTGTCGGGGTGCCAGAAGCCGACCGTCAAGCGCTGCATAGGCTGCCCGGGGGCAGCCGCCGGAGTGGTGGCGCCTGCCGGCCTGGCTGCGGCCTGGTCAGGCGCTGGCACCTGGCCGGTGGCCCGCTGGCCGGTGACCTCGAACTTCGCGTCGGCGATCGACATCGCACCCGGATAAGTGATCTCGAAGGAGCCGGTGTCACCCGGCCCGAGGCCGGGGGTGCTCAGCTTGGCGTCCGATTTGGCGAGCAGGCCGCCGTGGGCATCGAGGGTTGTGACGACGACGCGTACGTTGTAGGCGAGCGTGCTCCCCGTGTTGCGCACCGTGCCGCTGAGGACGGTGGTCTGGCTGCCGACGTCGTATCTGGAATTCCAGCCGATCACTGACAGGCCGCTGGCGGCCGCCGTGGCGGGAGCCGCTGGCTTGGCCGCCGTGCCGGCGGCGGCGACCGTGGGGGTCGCCGTCGCCGTCGCCTCGACGTGCGCCACGTCGGCGTCGGTGATGCGCATCACCGGCTTCGTGGCAGGGACTGGCGTCGCTGCCAGCTTGGGGGGGGCCAGGGCCTCGGCGGTGATGCGGGCCGAGCCGTCGAAATCGACGTCGGCGGCACGCACCGCCGCCAGCGTCCCGTGCGGCAGGGTGAACACCACCTGCGCGCCGCGGACCTCCCACGCCCCTTTCGTCTCCACCCGGCTGCCGTCCTTCATCAGCAGCCAGTCGGCCCGGATCGGGGTGGCAGGCGCCACCCCGGCCGCCAGCAGCGTGGCGGCTAGCAGGGCGTGGGAGCGACGCAACCTAGTTCTCCCTCCAGTTCGCTTGCACGACGCCGATCGGGATGCATGCGGGGTAGAACATGGTCCCCTTCGATTGACGCTGGCCGATCCGCATGAAGTAGTTGCCGTAGCGAGCGTCGGTGGGGCCAATCGCCTTCAGGTAGTTGACGATACCCTTGAGCCGCGCATCCGTCGTGCACTGCTGGGCGGTCGGCGGGCCCGTACCGGAGCTGTCGAGGTTCTGCGTCTGCGTCTGCTCGACGAACGGGTTGGTGACGAAGTCGTCCATGCTGATGAAGCGCTCGGCCCCGGCCCCCGGGTCCGGCGGCGCGCCCGGCCCCGGCGGCGGCGTGGTGACGCCGGTGCCAGCGTTCTTGTCGAGATCGGCGATGGCATTGGCGTTGGTCACCAGGACGACGAAGTTGCGGCTGCGGCCGGTGCGCGAGCAGAAGGTGTCGGCGTTGGCGCCCTGGCCCT
>DASYUP010000466.1:0-2126 GCA_036001185.1 Thermoanaerobaculia bacterium | reverse complement strand
CGCAACAGCCGCAGCCGTCCCGGGTCGTCGCTGCCCATGAAGGCGAGGGCGAGGGCCTGGTAGAGCAGCGGGAAGTGGTGGTCGAAGAAGTCGCGATAGGGGAGGTCGCCTTGCGCCACCGACCAGGCGGCGTGCGCGTAGTCGAGCTCGTCGATGGCGTAGCCCTTGCGCAGCGCCAGCGCCACGCTCCAGAAGACCAGCCAGGTGATGGCGAGGGCGAGCAGCGCGGTGGCCGCTCGCGACGGCGACGGACGGTGGGCGGCGCTACCCACGCCCCACCGTCAGCATGGCGAGGGCGGCGTCCCTCACCGTCGCGACACCGATGTCGCGCAGGCAGCGGTGGTGCAGCAGCGGACATCGCCGGCGAAAGCAGGGCGAGCACCAGCGGTCGGTGTAGAGCACGCGGTGCCCCTCGCCGGCCGGCGCTGTGCGGCGCGGATCGGTGGGACCGAACAGGGCGAGGCAGGGCACGCCGAGGGCCGCCGCGAGGTGCATGGGCCCGGTGTCGTTGGTGACCAGCAGGTCGAGGTGGGCGAGCACGGCGGCGAGGCCGCGCAGGTCGAGGTCGGGGCCGATGACCGGGTGCAGCTTGCCGCTCTCCTCGTGGATGCGCACTGCCGTCCACACTTCCTTCGGCCCGGCGAAGATCACCTGCCGCGCGCCCGGCATCTCGCGCCGCAGGGCGTTGGCGAGGTCGGCGAAGCGGCGCCACGGCCAGCGCTTCGAGGGCCCCCACTCGGCACTGGCGCCGAGCCCCACCAGCAGACCGCTATCCGGCAGGCGCGCCCGCTGCAAGCGCTCGCGACCGACGGCGAGCAGCTCGGGCGCCAGCATCAGGTGCGGCGCCCACGAGGCGGGGAGCGGGACGTCGAGCGCCTGCAGCAGCTCGCGATAGTCCTCGACCTGCGGCCGGCGGGCGCCCCGTCGCGCCCGGGGCCGCTGCACCGGCGGCCGCAGCAGCGGCGCCCGCCAGCCGCCGCGATAGCCCCAGCGGTAGGGGATGCCGGCCTGGTACGGCAACCAGGCCGAGCGAATGGAGTTGGGCAGCACGACAGCCTCGACGCAGCCGGTGGCACGGAGGCGGGCGATGGTTTCGGCGTCGTCGCCGCCGCGCTCGACGATCTCCGTGATCGGCGGCAGGAGCCGCAGCAGAGGCACGAGCGACGGCTTGGCCAGCGACACCAGTTGGCGGTCGCTACTGGCCAGCGCTTCGAGCACCGGCAACGCCATGACGCAATCGCCCACCCAGTTGGGCATGACGACCAGGGTGCGCAGGGTCACGGGCGGACTCTAGCCGCAGTCGATCGGCGCCGCGGGCGGCCGCCTCGCTGGAAGCACGCTCGCCGCGCTCAATCGAGACGCCAGCGGCGATGCAGCCAGAGCCACTGCTCGGGGTGGCGACGGATCAGCGCCTCGAGGGCGCCGAGGTAACGGCAGGTGAGCGCCGCCGCCGCCTCGTCGCTGCGCTCACCGCCGGCCGCGGGGAGCATCGGCTCGCCGAGCTCGACGGTGTAGCGGCCGCCGGGTTCTGGCCAGGCGACGATGGTGAGCGCCGGCGCACCGGTACGTAAGGCCACGCTCGCCGGCAGGGGTGTGGCCAGCGCCGGATGGCCGAGGAACGGCACGACGATCCCCTGCCCCGGTCGCACTCGCTGATCCATCACCACGCCGGCCCGGCCGCGCTCGCGAATGACGCGGAAGAGCTGCTTGGCGGCGCCGCGCTTCTCGATCTGCCGCTCGCCGAAGCGCTCGCGCTCGCGCTCGAGGAAGCGGTACACCAGTGGGTTGTTGAAGGGACGCACGACGACGTGGAAGGGCCCGCGATAGAGGCCGACCGGGCGCGCCGCCACCTCCCAGTTGCCGAGGTGGGCGCTGAGCACCAGCACGCCCCGCTCGTGCGCCTCGGCGGCGGCGAGGTGCTCCCAGCCGACCAGCGTCAGCCGGCGGCAGAGCTCGACGGCGTCGAGGCGCGACAGGGCGATGGTGTCGCAGACCATCGCCCCGAAATGGCGGTAGCAGCGGCGGGCGAGGCGCCGGCGCTCGGCCGCCGGCCAGTCGGGGAAGACCAGCTCGAGGTTGTCCCGCACGGTGGAGCGCCGCACGCCGAGGGCCCACAGCAGCTCGCC
>DASYUP010000465.1:0-6558 GCA_036001185.1 Thermoanaerobaculia bacterium | reverse complement strand
GCATCGCCAAGGGCGAGCTCGACGAGTTCCCCGAGCAGGCCTTCCTCTACAAGGGCACCATCGACGAGGTGGTCGAGCACGGCCGCCGTCTGCAGGAGCACGGTGGTGGCTGAGGAAGCCGCGGTACTCGGCCGTCTCCGGCTCACCCTCGTCACCTACGAGAAGAAGGTGCTCGAGCTGGAGTGCGACGAGGTCACCCTGCCCGGCAAGCTGGGCTACTTCGGCGTGCTCCCCGGTCACGTGCCGATGATCTCCACGCTCAAGGTCGGTGAGCTGATGTACCGGGTGGGCAAGGTGGAGCACTACCTGGCGCTGTCGTCGGGGTTCTGCGAGGTGGCCGACGACGAGGTGACGGTGATGGCCGAGTTCGCCGAGCTACCGCAGGACATCGACGTCGCCGCCGCCGAGCGCGAGCAGTCGGAGGCCGAGGCGGTCCTCGGCAGCGCGAGCGACGAGGACCTCAAGAGGGCGCTCGCCAAGCTGGAGACCGCGGTGACGCGGATCCAGGTCGCCTCGCGGGCGCGCTGAGGAGCAACCTCAGCCCGGTGGACCGGGCGGTCAGGAGGCGTTCCAGCGCAACATGAGCCGGAGCTCGCTGCCGCCCGTCGCGCTCCTGGTCTCGTTGTTGGCGGCTGCCGCCGCTCCTGCCGCCGCCGAGGCCCCGGCGAGCGCGCCCGACCCCGCGGTGTTGCTGCGGGCCATCGCCGCCTCCCACCTCGAGCCGAGCCGGGCGGTGTCGCTCGGGCGGACGCGGCTCAACGTCGGTCCCGCCGTCCTCAGGCTCGAGGAGGGGGTCCTCGTCCCGGCCGTCGCCGACGGCTTGAGCCCGATCGAGCTGGTCTACTTGGGTCGGGGTCGGATCGAGATGGCTGCCCCCGACGCCATCGAGTCCGGCCAGCTCGAGCTGTTCACCGGCGTGCCGCGGCTGAACGAGGGCTTCACGGAGGCGGTCTTCGTGCTCGGGCCCGACGCCGCGGTGACGGCGCTGCTGCGCAACCCGGCCACCCGGCTGGACGCCGCCGCGTCGCAGCGTGCGGAGTCCCTGTGGAGCGAGTGGAGGAGGAAGCGGGAGCGAAAGATCTTCGACGTCGACCGCGCCATTCTGCTCGACGCGCTGGGTGACCGCCTGGCCGCGGGGTACTTCGGCGCCTGGTTCCGGGGTGGCGACCGCAGCTTCCTCTACTTCGTGTCGGCCGACGAGCAGGAGCAAGTCACTCTCGGGCGCTTCGTCCCGCTCGACGCCACGGAGAAGGAGAAGCGGAGCATCGCCAAGGAGCTGCGCCGCCAGCAAAGCAAGGGGCGGGCGCGCGGTCTGGAGGTGGAGGACCTCGGTCAGTGGGACACCTGGCTGTCCACGGCGCTGCGGGACGCCGCGGGACATGCCGTCGCTGGCGTACCATCCTTCGAGCCCACCAAGTACACACTGGACGTCCGGCTCAGCGAGCCCGGTTTTCGGCTCGAGGGAAGGGCGCGCGTCGATCTCGAACGCGTCGTGCGGGGCTCGCGCGCCGTGGGCCTCACGCTGCCCCGCGACTTCGAGGTGAAGCGGGTCAGCGACGGCATGGGCAGCGACCTCTTCTTCCACCGCGGAGAAGGGGGTCTCACGGTGATCCTGCCGCCCTCCGCCGTGGAGGCGTCCGCGGTGACCGTGGTCGTCGACTACGCGGGCAACCCGATCGAGAAGGACTGGAACCTCAGCGCGTTGCTCGACACCGACAGCTGGTACCCACGGGCGGGAATCGTCGATCACGCCACCTATGAGGCCACCTTCCACTGGCCGAAGAGCTTCGATCTCGTGGCCTCCGGCCGGCACGTAGCGGCGGGGCAGGATGCCGACGGCAGCCACTGGGAGCGCCGAACCCTCGATGTTCCCACCCAGGGATTCTCGTTCGAGATCGGGCACTTCGACCTCGCGACCGCGACGGTCGGCCACGTGCAGGTGACGTTCGCCTTCGGCCCCGGAGCCTTTGGCTCTCGACGCGACCAGCAGGAAGTCGTCCATACCGTCACCGACGCGCTCGCCTACTACGAGGGCGTCTTCGGGCCCTACCCGCTGGACACGCTGACGGTCAGCACCGTGCCTCGCGGCTTTTCCCAGGGGCTGCTGAGCTTCGTCACCATCTCAGACTGGCTGGGCAACCTCGGCGTGTGGAACCTCTACTTCGGTGTCGAGGACCGCCGGCTGGTGATCGCCCACGAGCTGGCCCATCAGTGGTGGGGCAACGTGGTGGGCTGGAACAGCTATCGCGACCAGTGGATCAGCGAGGCCATGGCCGAGTACTCGGCATCGCTCTACGGCAAGAACCGACTGCAGGGCGAGCTCTCGGGCGTGGCCTC
Source organism: Thermoanaerobaculia bacterium (assembly GCA_036001185.1). Classification (GTDB taxonomy): domain Bacteria; phylum Acidobacteriota; class Thermoanaerobaculia; order Multivoradales; family JAIOJS01; genus DASYQD01. Next base: position 4,221 of record DASYUP010000465.1, on the reverse strand, counting down.
CACCGAGGGCTGGCAGGAGCAGCTCACCACCACGCTCGTCAACGGCAGGCCGATCGAATCGCTGGGCCCGGTGGTGCTCGGCTACCGTCTGAGCTCGAGCCTGTCCAGCGATGCCTACCGGCTCGTCGTCTACAAGAAGGGAGCGGTGGTTCTCAACATGCTTGCCAGCGTGCTCGGCGAGGAGACCTTCAACACCGCGCTGGGGGTCGTGGTCAAGGCCTCGGCGGGCAGGAACATCTCGACGGCGGAGCTCTTCTCCATGCTCGGACGAGCCACGGCGACCGATCTCGACGGGTTCGCCCAGCAGTTCGTCTATGGGACGGGACTGCCGGAGGTCACCTACTCCTACCACTGGGCGAAGGAGGGCGCGACCTGGGTCGTGAAGGGGCAAGCTCGGCAGATGACGCCCTACTACTTCCGCTACCGAGTGGTGAAGACCGACCGCGGCACGTTCGACGTGGCCCGCCAGGCGGTGCCGCGGCTCGACGTGCAGCGCTCGGCGCTGGTGGTGCCTACCGAGATCGCCGTCCTCGACCGCAGTCAGCCCAAGGGTAAGGGCCGCAACGGAGCCAACAAGACCGTGGTCGGCAGGCTGTTCCTGAAAGGGGAGTCCACCGACTTCAGCGTGCCGCTGGACTTCGAGCCGCAGGAATTCTGGCTCGATCGCCACGCGTCGGTCTTCGGGTTGTTCTTCGACGAGACCCGCTACCCCAAGCGCACCGCCTACTATCGGGCGGAAGACGCCGTGGCCGCGGGGCGCCTGGGCGAGGCTGAGGCGCTGTTCCGCGAAGCGCTGGCGGCCACCGACACGCCCCCGGAGTCCGAGCATGGCGAGACCGTCTACTGGCAGGACATCCAGGCCGGGCGCCGGCTCATCGATGCCCGCATCCAGAGCTCGCAGGCCTTCCTGTTCATGGACATGGGCCGAGACGACGACGCCGAGGCGGCGATCGGCCGGGCCCGCCGGATCGTGGCGGACGACCTGCTGCTGGATCGGATGGAGGCGCGCCTGGAGGTTCGCCGCGGTCGCTACGACAAGGCCTATCGACTGCTGCGCCGCGGTGACCGTCACGACGTGCTCGACGCGCAGGACTACGCGCTGCTCGCCATCGCCTGCCGCGAGACCGGCCATACCGAGGAGGCCGAGAAGGCGGTCGCCAAGGCGAGAGAGAACGGCGTCGACGTGACCCTGCTGATGGCGGCGAGGGCGCCTGCGGGCGGCACCTGACGCTCGACGCCCGGGCGCTCGATCCCGGTAGTCATGCCCCGCGCCGTGGGCTCCGCTTAGCGATTTCCTGCCCATGCCGTAGACTCGCCCGCTGCGCCTGTCCGGCTGCGGGGGCGCGACCGTGCCGACGATGGAAGGAGCCCCCACCGACACCGCTACCGGCCGCAAGCGCTACCTTGCCCTGCTGACGCTCACCGCCCTCGGCGTCGTCTTCGGCGACATCGGCACCAGCCCGCTCTACGCCTTCCGCGAGTGCTTCCACGGCAGCCACGCCCTCGGTGTCTCGCCGGTCAACGTGCTGGGGGTGCTGTCGCTCATCCTCTGGTCGCTGATCGTCGTCGTCAGCATCAAATATCTGATCTTCATCCTGCGCGCCGACAACCGGGGAGAGGGCGGCATCCTGGCGCTCACCGCGCTGGTGGTGCCGGTGCGGGCGGCGGCCGGGCGCTACCGGCTGCTGCTGCTGCTCGGTCTGTTCGGGGCCGCCCTGCTCTATGGCGACGGCATCATCACGCCGGCGATCTCGGTGCTGTCGGCGATCGAGGGGCTGGAGGTGGCGACCCCCTTCTTCACGCCGTACGTCATCCCCATCACCGTCGTCGTGTTGGTGCTGCTGTTCTTCTTCCAGCACCGCGGCACCGCCGGCGTCGGCAAAGTGTTCGGGCCGGTGATCATCGTCTGGTTCGCCGTGCTCGCGGTGCTCGGCGTCTACCGCATCGTCGCCGCGCCGCACGTGCTCGCCGCCGTCAACCCGCTGTACGCGGTGCGCTTCTTCGCCCACAACGGCTTTCGCGGTTTCGTCGTGCTGGGTGCCGTCTTCCTCTGCGCCACGGGGGCCGAGGCGCTCTATGCCGACATGGGGCACTTCGGCAAGCTGCCCATCCGCATCGGCTGGTTCGGCATGGTGCTGCCGGCGCTGGTGATCAACTACTTCGGGCAGGGGGCGTTGCTGCTCACCGACCCCAGCGCCGCCGAGCACCCCTTCTACCACCTGGCGCCGGCCTGGGCTCTCTATCCGCTGGTGCTGCTTGCCACGCTGGCGACGGTGATCGCCTCGCAGGCGGTGATCTCGGGCGCCTTTTCGCTCACCCAGCAGGCGGTGCAGCTCGGCTACACGCCGCGGCTGGAGATCGAGCACACCTCGGCGCGCGAGCGCGGGCAGATCTACGTGCCGGCGGTCAACTGGGGGCTGATGCTCGCCTGCATCGCGCTGGTGCTGGGCTTCGGCTCCTCCACCCGGCTGGCCGCCGCCTACGGCATCGCCGTCACCTCGACGATGGTCATCACCACCATCCTCTTCTACGCCGTCGAGCGGCGGCGCTGGAAGTGGCGCCGCTGGCCGGCGCTGCTGCTGTGCGCCGTCTTCCTCTCCGTCGACGTCTCCTTCTTCGGCGCCAACCTGCTGAAGATCGCCCACGGCGGCTGGTTTCCGCTGGCGGTGGCCCTCCTGGTGTTCACCCTCATGTCGACGTGGAAGACCGGTCGCCGCATCCTCAACGATCGCCTGCGGCGCAGCACGGTGCCGCTACGCCCCTTCCTGCAGGGCCTCGCCCTCGAGCCGGTGGTGCGCGTCCCTGGCGTCTCCGTCTTCATGTACAGCAACCCACACGGAGTACCGCCAGCGCTGCTGCACAACCTCAAGCACAACCGGGTGCTGCACGAGACGGTGATCATCCTCACCGTCGAGACTCGTGAGATCCCACGCGTCGACCCCAAGGAGCGCCTCGAGGTCGAGCCGCTCGACCATGGCTTCTACCGCGTGGTGCTGCACTACGGCTTCATGGAGGAGCCCGACGTGCCGGTGGAGCTCAAGCGCCTGCGGTTGCCCGGCCTCGAGCTCGACCCCCAGCACCTGAGCTACTTCCTCTCCCGCGAGACGCTGCTCGCCACCAGTCAGCCGGGGATGTGGATCTGGCGCGAGCGTCTCTTCGCCTGGATGGCGCGCAACGCGCGGCCGGCGACCTCCTACTTCAACCTGCCCCCCAACCGCGTCGTCGAGCTGGGGATGCAGGTCGAGCTGTGACGGCCTAGCGGACCTGCCAGAGCTCGAAGCCAGCATCGCCGCGGAGCAGGGCGAACAGCCCGGCGGCGCCGGCGTTGCGCAGGCCGGCCGCCTGCTCGCGCGGCAGGAGCAGGTACTGAGCGCCCATGGCGCGCAGCTCGCCGTGAAGCTGCGGTGGGTTGGCGAGGTATGGACGAACGCGCGCGAAAGCATAGGGACCCTGCCATTCGCCCAGCAGGCGACCGCGCGCGAAGGCGTGCAGGTTCTCGCAGTCGAGGCCGTAGACGATGGCGCCGGGTGCGCTGTGCCGGTCCGCCCACGCGAGCAGGTCGTACCCGCGATGGGTCGCCGCGAGGTATGTCTCGCGGCCGGCGGCGGAGGTCGGTACGCTGCCGGCGCGAGCTGCCCAGAACCCACCGTAGAGCGGAGCGGGCAGCGCCAGGACCACGGCGAGCAGCGCCGCCCCGGGCGTCGAGAGTGGAGCGCCGCGCACTGCCCGCAACGCTTCCAGGGTCGCGGCGGCGGCGAGCAGCGCCCACAGGGGCAGGATCACCAGCAGATAGTGAGCGGACCCCGGCATGAACGCCAGGAGGACCAGGTAGCCGAGCAGCAAGGCGGTGCCGCCGCGGAGCCGCCGCGACCGCGCCACGTCCCAGGCGAGTAGCGGAAGCGCCAGCAGCAGCGCCGGCGACAGAGGCGGCAGCTGGCCCGCGAGGTCGCGATGCAACACCGCGCTCCAGGGCAACATGAGGGTGCGCAGGACGCGGTCGCGATTCGTCGCCGGCGGTTCGATGGGCCGCCAACCATTGCCGAAGAGCCCGCCGAAGTAGGGAAACAGCGGATCGCCAGTGCGCCACCAGAGGTAGCCGTAGGCGACGGCGAGGGCCGCCGCGGCGGCGGCGCCGAAGGCGAGCAGCCGGCGCCAGCGCGGCCGCCGCAAGGCCATGACCGCCGCACCGGCAAGAACGCAGTAGAGGCCGAGGTACTTGAC
>DASYUP010000464.1:0-2014 GCA_036001185.1 Thermoanaerobaculia bacterium | reverse complement strand
GGCACCGCCACCGCGGGCGCCGACTACACCGCCACCAATGGCCGGGTCGAGCTGGCGGCGGGCGCCACCAGCGCCACGGCGTCGGTGCCGGTGCTCGCCGACAACCAGTCGGAGCCGCAGGAGTCGTTCTTCCTCGACCTCGCGCCGGTTTCGGGCGCCGTGCTCGTCGACGGCACGGGCGAGGCGCGTATCGTCGATCCGCGCGGCTGCGTGCCCAAGCCCCTCGGCACCGCCAACGACTTCAACCTCTTCCTCTTCGAGAGCCTGCAGCAGAACAGCTCGAAGACCGGCGGGCGGCTCGCGGTGGGCGGCGACGCGCAGCTCAACTCGTACAACGTGGGCGAGGACCTGCCCGGCATCGGCGGCAACGTCGTGGTCGTCGGCGGCCACCTCACCTTCAACCAGGGCACCGTGCGCCACGGCGACGTCGTCTACGGGCTCCCCTCGACGTTGCAAGGCGTGAACATCCCCGAGGGCGTGGCGCGGCAAGGCACGGCGATCGACTTCGCGGCCCAGCGCACCTCCCTGCAGCAGCTGTCGACCTCGCTCGGCTCGCTGGCCGCGAACGGCAACACCACGGTCGGGCCGGGAATGCCGATCGAGCTCACCGGCAGCAACGCCACTCTCAACGTCTTCAGCGTCGCCGGCACCGACCTCACCAACGCCAGCGGGATCACCATCACTGCCCCCGCCGGCTCCTCGGTGCTGATCAACGTCACCGGCACGGCGATCGTGGTGCAGAACTTCACCTTCTCCATGTCCGGGGTCACCCGCGGTGAGGTGATGTTCAACTTCCCGCAGGCCACCAGCTTCATCGCGCAGAACCTCACCATCCAGGGCAGCCTGCTGGCCCCGCGGGCGGTGGTGCAGCTCAACAACGGCGAGATTCGCGGCACGCTGGTGGCGAGGACGCTGCAGGGCAACGGCCAGACGAGCCACGGGCCGTTCAACGGCTGCCTGCCGCTACCGACGGCGTCGACCTTCTGTCCGCGCTCGCCCGGGTACTGGAAGAACCACACGAGCGCCTGGCCCGTGCAGCAGCTGCAGCTCGGCGCCGTGGTCTACAACCAGTCGGGCATCCTGACGCTGCTGAACTACGGGGGCACCGACGCCGCCACCAAGCTGGCGCGCGCCCTCGCTTCTACGAAGCTCAACCAGGCGTCCGGCTTCAGCCATCCCAACCTACCGGCGATCGTGCAGCAGGCCGACGCCTTCCTCGCCAGCCATGCGCCCGGCAGTAACCCGCGGGGCGCGGCGCAGACGCAGGCGAACAACCTGAAGAGCCAGCTCGAGGCCTACTACGAGGGGGTCCAGTGCAACTGAGCGGACCTCCAAGTCAGACAGTCGGTCGGCGCGAGCGGATGCGGGCGGAGAGCGGATGATCCGGAAGGCGACGGCGACGTGGCGTGCGATCGGCGCGCTGGCCCTGGCGGCCACCGCGGCGGCGGCACAAACGGGAGACCCGCGAGCGGACGAGCTGCTCGCGCGGCTGGCCCGCGGCGAGGACGTGACCGCCCTGGCCGCGAAGGTCGCCGCGGAGCCGCCGCCGCGGATCGCTCGCCCCGAGCGCAGCAGCGTCGCAGCCGACCTCACAACAGCGCTCGCTGCCCTCGAGCAGATCGTCGCCCGCCCCTCGGCGCGTGGTGAGGTTGATCCCGCCCTCGCGGCTGCGGTCGAACGCGTCCGGGCGCTCGATCTCCTTGCCCGCGACCGCTTCGCCCAGGTGCGCACGCAACTCGAGCGGGCGGACATCGGAGGGGAGATCCGTGCTCGCCTCGAGGAGGCGGAAGCGACCTACCGCGCGCGCATGGACCCGGTGCGGGTGGAGCTCCAGGCCCTTGCGACGGCGCTGGTGCCCGCGAAGGGCACCACCGCGCACGGCAACGTGAGCTCGGCGTTGCGGGCCCTTCAGGCGCGGGTTGCCGCGCTCCCGGCTGCCGGCGAGCCGCCGCTGCTGCGCGCGCTCAGCCTTCCTTACCGCCCCGAAGAGCTGGCACCGCGCCAGCCGGTGACG